>QHMQ01000089.1:5984-15559 GCA_003217835.1 Verrucomicrobiota bacterium | reverse complement strand
TTTTCCGGCGCGCGTCCACGCCGTTGCTGCTCGGTTTCGGCCGCCTCGACCTCAGGATTTGTTCCGGCCAGAAGGGCGGCCTCATTCATATGCCGGCGTCCCGCTTCATAAACAAACGGGCCCATCCCTTTTTCGCTGCTCAATTGAAAAATCTGACGCTTATCCACCATCGACATTTCGACTGGCAGGTCCGGTTTTACCCCTTCTGGAAATAATGAATGGCCTTCCGGCGAAACGATTTCCGCAACGGCAACGCGCAAGATTTTCCCACTCGGCAATGGAAGATCGGAGTATTCCACTGCGCGTCCGGCTGTGGGCTGACCCATGATCAAGGCTTTGTCGTAAAAGCGAAGCGCGTCCGCGAGCGCTTCGGCAGAACCGGCTGTGTCGCCATCGGTAAGCACCATGATCAGACCACGAAACGCCGGATCGCGGTCGGAGTTAAACACGCGGTCCTGCCGCGCGGCTGGTTTGCGCAAAGTGAAAATTGGTTTGCCTTTTGGGCAAAATCGCTTCGCAAATTCCGCCGCCATCGCAAAATCATTCGTTGCCTGACTGGCGCGAAGATCGATAACCAGCGCGTCGACTTTCTTGGCTGCGAAAGAGCTAAGACTCTTGTCCAACGCTTGAAGATTGGCGCTGTTCAGCGAGCCGAGGCGCAAATAACCGATATGACCGCCCAAAATCTCACTATAAAATGCGCTCGGCCCTTCCATGAACGCGCTTTCCCGATTCGGCAAAAGCATTACCCCATGTGGCAGCCGAACCATCAGGCCCTGAATCGTCGCGCGATTTAGTTCAGTATCGGTAATCGCATCCGGATTTGTGAAGTTACTTTTCAAGAGCGTGATGACTGCCTGTAAATCCGCTGAGCTTAACGAATTGACCAACTGTTCCGTCGTTGGATTGGCCGACGCGGCCGGTGATGGTGATAGCAGCGCGGGCGATTTAGATGCGGCCTGAGGGACGCTCGGGGCTGGCGTCGAAGATTCGGCAATAAGGCGCGCTGCCAATGTCAACATCAACCAAGTGGCCAGTAGAAGTCGGGACATCAGGGTAATTTTTCGATTTTATCTGTAACGGCAGTAAGAGCAATATCGCGCCGGTAATGACAGTTTTCGAAATGAATGCGCGAGACGGCATCGTAGGCACGCGCGCGCGCTGCTTCGATGGTTGATCCAAGCGCAGTGACTGCCATTACCCGACCGCCTGCAGTCACAATTTCGTTGCACACCCGGCTGGTTCCGGCGTGAAAAATTTGAACATTCTCCAGCTTCGCCGCTTCGTCGAGACCGGAAATGACTTTCTCCGTTTCATATTTGTTGGGGTAACCCTTTGAGGCGAGCACCACCGTAACTGCGGGCCGTTGGTCCCATTCGATGGAATAATTGCCGATCTTTTCGTCGATCGTCGCCTCCAGCAACGGCAACAAATCCGATTTCATTCGGGGTAAAATCGCTTGTGTCTCGGGATCGCCGAAACGGCAATTGAACTCGAGAACGCGCGCACCGTCACCAGTGATCATCAATCCTGGGTAAAGCAAACCACGAAATGTGATTCCTTCTGCGAGCAAACCATGCAGCGCGGGGCGTATAATCTCTTCTTCGAATTGTGATTGCAGTTTGCTATTCCAATTGTTGGCCGGACTGAACGCACCCATCCCACCCGTGTTTGGCCCAACATCGCCATCAAACGCGCGTTTGTGATCACGCGCGGATTCGAGCAGCCGATAATTTTTCCCTTCTACCAGCGCGTGCAGCGAGCATTCCGTGCCGCGCAGAAATTCTTCGACGACGACACGCCGACCCGCCTCGCCGAAGCGCCCTTGATTCATCATCTCGTCAATTGTCGATCTTGCCGATTCGGCATCGGGCGCAATGATAACGCCTTTTCCAAGCGCGAGCCCATCGGCCTTGATCACAATCGGAAATCCCAGCTGGTCGCAAAATCGGAGCGCATCATCGCTGCGTTCGAACGTGCCCGCTTGCGCCGTCGGGATTCGTTGTTTGCGCATCAGTTCTTTCGCGAAAATTTTCGATGACTCGATCCGCGCGGCCCTCTTGCTCGGTCCGAAAACGCGCAATCCTTGCTTAACAAAAAGATCGACAATCCCGGCGGCGAGAGCGTCATCCGGCCCGACTACTGTTAGATCGATACGATTTTCTCTGGCGAAACCAACCAGTGCCGCCAAGTCGCTTACGGGAATCGCGACATTCTCACCGATTTCAGCGATACCGGCATTTCCCGGCGCGCAAAAAATGCGCTCCGCACGCGGCGATTGTTTCAGCTTCCAAGCGAGCGCGTGTTCACGGCCACCGCTGCCAATGACAAGAATTTTCATGGAGCACGCAATTGAAACCGTGCGCTACCAGAAAAACAAGCAACGTCGCGTAGCATTGTAGAGGCAGCGTTTAGACCGCGGGCAGCAGGCTAGGCACCACGGCTGTCTCAATATCGCCGGGCCGGTATCCCTTAGCCCGCCGCGTGCGGCGGTGATTCCGCGGGCAAGATCGATAGCTCCATTTTTTCTGTGTGCCGAATGACGAGCAGTTTCGCCAGAACGCCGATTTGTTCACTCACCAGCATCTTGTGTAGTTCGTGGATTGTTCCGATCGGTCGCTCATTGAAGGCAACAATCACGTCGCCCTCCCGAAGACCTGCGCGCTTTGCCGGGCTGTCTTTTTCCACCGATACCACCAGCACCCCGGTTTCCAGCGGCAAATTATAAAATCGGATCACACGCCGATGCAGCGGTACATTTTGACCAGCGACACCGATGTAACTGCGCCGAATTCTTCCATCGCGAATCAGCCATCCCGCGACCAGTTTGGCGGTGTTGCTCGCGATCGCAAAGCAGATGCCTTGCGCCGGTCGAATCATTGCCGTGTTTACACCGATCACTTCGCCGGCTGAATTGACGAGCGGCCCACCGGAGTTGCCAGGGTTCAGCGCGGCATCGGTTTGAATGATATTGTCGATCAAACGACCCGATTGCGAATACATCGAGCGGCCGAGCGCGCTAATCACGCCCGCGGTCACGCTCGCTTGAAAACCGAGCGGATTGCCAATCGCTATCGCCACTTGTCCGACGCGCAAGCTTTCGGAGTCGGCCAAGCGCACGTGAGCGAGCTGAGGCGCATCGATCCGGATCACCGCGAGATCAGTGTCGGGATCGTCGCCGATGAGCTGCGCGAGACAATCGCGGCCATCCGGGACGTTCACCACAATCCGGGTAGCATGATGGACTACATGGCTGTTCGTCAAAATGAAGCCGTCCGGCGTGATCACAAATCCGGATCCGCTTCCGGCAACATCCCGCGCCCGATTTTTGACGCGCTGCTCGATCTCGATGTTCACAACAGCAGGCGCGACCCGCGCGACTGCGCTTACGACCGAACGGGAATATTCGTCGAGTAACAAATCATCGGTAGAAACGTCGTTTCGGCCTGTGAACCCGGATCCGTTTCGCGGCTGTGACTTATCCAACAGGCTCATCGCGGTTGGCTCGTCTTGTTCTGATACTGCAAAATCTTTCGTCATAAGTTCTAGTAAAAGATCGACGAACCTAAACCGCCGTCAACTACAGCCGCTTTCATCCTATACAAGCCCATTGGATTGCTACTCTCTTCTTGCGCCTTAGTTGGTAACCGTTTAAAGAAAATCATGCCAAAGTCTTCTTCCGGCGGCTCAGTCATGGATGCGCAGTGTCCTTCCCGACTCGTGCTCGATCGGATCGCAGACAAATGGACGGCGCTCATCATTCAGGTGTTGGCTCAGGGCACCAAACGTTACGCCGCACTCCAGCGTGAGATCGGTGGCATTTCGCAAAAAATGCTAACGCAGACTCTGCGCAGCCTCGAGCGCGACGGTCTGGTGCAGCGGACAGTTTACCCGGTTGTTCCGCCGAAAGTTGAGTACGCGCTGACGCGGCTGGGCCGCACGTTGATTGAGCCGTTGCACGCTCTCTGTCGCTGGTCGGAAAAACATTTGCCTGAGCTGCAAGCAAATCGTGCTCGAGCAAAAGCGAAACTTCAAAAACAAGCTCCCGTCGCCACAGTAGCCACCGCGGTTCGTTGACCTAACCATTGACTGACCGAGGTCAACAACCCCGGGTACAGCAGCTCGCTCATGCATCAGGCGGAAATCATCGTTCTTCTATTCGCGGCCGTGGCGGCGTTGGCGGTGGTCGCGGGCAGGCGTGCGCTGCCATATCCGATCGTGCTCGTCATGAGCGGACTTGCATTGAGCTTCGTTCCGCGCCTGCCGAAAATGAGACTCAATCCCGAGATCGTTTTCTATTTTTCCTGCCGCCGTTGCAAAATCGCCACCGCATTTTTCTTCTTTCCGCCGCTTACTCCGGCAGTGAGCGAGCGCGAATGATCTTGAGCGATCGGGCGATCGGTCAGAATTGTTTTGCATCGCAGGGTGGAATTGGCCTATTTTAGAAGTTCTTCCGGTTCTCAGTAACCGGGTTTCCCGGATATGGATGTTAGCGGCACAATCGACGCAATTCTGAATCAGAAAAGTGGCGAAATTTTTACCATCCCGCCTGACGCGACCGTCTTTGAAGCGATCGAAATGATGGACAACAAGAACGTTGGCGCGCTCTTGGTGATGGACGGCAAGAAATTGGTCGGAATGTTTTCGGAGCGCGACTACACGAGAAAGATTGTGCTCCGCGGCAAGCGTTCGCGAGAAACCAAGGTCGCCGAGATCATGTCAACCAATTTGACTATCACCCATTCGCGTGAGCCGGTCGAAAAATGTCTCCGTCTTATGACTGACAAACGGATTCGCCATCTACCCGTGCTCGATGGCGATAGAGTTGTTGGCGTCATCTCAATTGGCGATCTGGTAAAATGGGTCATCTCCTGCCAAAGCGCGGCCATAGCGCATCTCGAGAATTACATCAGCGGCGGATACACCGGTTGAAATAGACGCAGCCTCCGGGCGCTCCGACGAATTTCAGTCCAGTTCCCAAACGGTCTTGCCGCCCACAATCGTCCGCACCGCTCGTCCCTTTAGTTTCCAGCCATCGAATGGCGAATTACGCGATCCTGATTCGAACTTGTCGATTTGAACCGTCCATTCCAAATCTGGGTTGAGCAACGTCACGTCGGCCGACGCTCCGACTGACAACGTTCCGGCCTCCAGCTTCAATAATTTCGCCGGCTCGACTGTGCACATCTTGATCAAACGCACGATGTCGATCTTGCGGTGTTTGTGCACGAGCAGATCGAGAAATAGACCGAGCGCAGTCTCCAGTCCGATAATGCCGAACGGCGCGGCATCGAATTCCACCTCTTTTTCAAAATCTGCATGCGGCGCGTGATCGGACGCAAGGACTGACAATGTGCCGTCGGAGATTCCTTCCAATAATGCATCGACATCGGTCTGCGCGCGCAGCGGAGGATTCATCTTATAATTGGTATCGAAGTTCTGGATCGCTTCATCCGTCAGCGCGATGTGATGCGGACAAACCTCGCCACTGATCTTTACGCCGCGCCTCCGCGCTTCGCGAAGCAATCGCACGCTCTTAGCGGTGGTCACGTGCTGGCAATGAATGTGATGATCGCAAAGTTCCGCGAGCAAAATGTTGCGCATTACGATTGCTTCCTCACCAACCGCAGGCCAGCCAGGCAGACCGAGCAACGTGCTCCAATAACCCTCATTCACGACGCCGTTGCCGACGAAATTGTAGTCTTGACAGTGATCCAGCACCGGCACCTCCACCATGCGTGCATACTCGACTGCCCGTCGCATCAACTCGTGGTTTTGAATGCAATGACCGTCGTCCGTAATCGCCACGATGCCTGCCTGCACGAGTGATCCGATCGGCGCCAGTTCTTCGCCCGCGAGATCCTTTGAAATCGCGCCGGCTGGCAGAACATTCACGCATGCGGCAGTTGCCGCGCGACTTTTGATCCATGCGATCGTGCTCGGATCATCGGCGACTGGAGAAGTGTTTGGCATACAAACAATCGTCGTGAAACCGCCGGCCGCGGCCGCGCGCGCGCCAGACTCAATCGTTTCCTTGTGGCCAAATCCCGGCTCGCGCAGATGCACGTGCATGTCGATCAAGCCGGGCGTCACGATCAAACCGCTCGCATCGATTTCTTCAATTTCGGAATTCGGATTTCGGATTTCGGATCTGGAGGCGACAATCTTTCCGTCTTCGATGTAAACATCTCCGACCTCATCCCGCTTATTCGCCGGGTCGATCACGTGACCGTTGCGAATGATCGTCGTGCTCATGTGTTCGCAATCCCGCCGCAGAGATAGAGAACAGCCATGCGGACGGCGAGGCCGTTGGTAACTTGGTCGAGAATGACGCTCTGCAATCCATCGGCCACTTCGCTGTCGATCTCGACGCCGCGGTTGATCGGGCCTGGGTGCATAATCAGACAGTCCGGTTTCAAAAGTTTTGCGCGCTCTTTCGTTAGGCCGAAAAACCGGGTGTATTCGCCGGTTCCGGGGAAATATTCCTTGCGCTGACGTTCGTGCTGGACGCGGAGGAGATTCACGACGTCCGCACTGGGCAGTACGTTGTCGATCTTGTGTGAAATTTGGACACCCAATTTCTCAAACTCGCGGGGAACCAGCGTGCTCGGCCCGACCAGCGTGACGCAGGCGCCAAGCTTGACCAAACCGAAAATGTTCGAACGCGCGACGCGGCTGAACAAAATATCGCCGATGATCGCGACGTGCAGTCCGGCGATTTTTCCTCTCTTTTCGCGGATCGTGTAAAGGTCGAGAAGCGCCTGCGTTGGATGCTCGTGTGCTCCGTCGCCAGCATTGATGACGCTCGCTTCCAATCGATTGGCCAAAAACTGCGGCGCGCCAGCCGAACTGTGACGCAAGACAAGAATGTCGGCATGCAAGGCCTCCAGATTGCGCGCGGTGTCTTTGAGTGTTTCGCCTTTCTTGAGGCTGGAAGCTGTTGCCGAGATGTTAATTACGTCTGCGCTCAACCGAAAAGCGGCCAGCTCAAATGATGTCCGAGTGCGGGTGCTCGGTTCGACGAAAAAATTCACCAGCGTTTTCCCGCGCAACGCCGGCACTTTCTTAATTTCCCGTGTCCCGACTTGTTTGAATGCGTCGGCGGTCTCAAGAATGAAATTGATTTCGTCGACTGACAATTCGCGCAAGCCGAGCAGATCTTTGCGGTTCCAACGCATGGCAGCTTGTGCGTTGCCTGAGAGCGATGTTGTCGTCGATTCCACGATTCTCATCCAGCGCCTTCCGGTTTAATTAACCAGACGCCATCGGCCTCATCGGCGCTGCCGATGCGCACCCGCACTTTTTCATTCGCAGCAGTCGGGAGATTCTTCCCAACGTAATCGGCGCGAATCGGGAGCTCGCGATGCCCGCGATCGATCAGGGCCGCAAACTGGATCCGAGCCGGCCGTCCAAATGAATTGATCGCGTCCATGGCGGCGCGAACGGTGCGCCCAGTAAAGAGAACATCATCGACAACGATGACTGTTCGTTCTTCCAATGGCACCGGCAGTTTTGACGCGCGCACGACAGGCAGTGCTGCGCGCGTACCCACATCGTCGCGGTGCATTGCCACATCAATGGCTCCGGTCTCGATGTCGATCTTTTCGATCGCGCAGATAAAATCCGCGATCCGCCTTGCGATCTCCGCGCCACGTGAAGGAATCCCTGCCAGTACGATTTCAGGGAGCCGCGGATTGCGCTCGATAATTTCATGTGCGATCCGCCGAAGTGCTCGGCGAATTGCCTCCGCGTCCATGATCAGGACGCCGACAGATGAATTCTGTTTTCCGTTTTTCATTCGTTTCCTTGGCAACCTCACGGGATCGCTTTAAAGGACACGTCTATGGATCAGCTACTCACTTTACTTCGGCTTTGGCTTCGCGCATCCGTTTTTCGCGCCAATTGGAGCGATATTTCACGATCCAATCGAGCAGTGCCTTTTCGAAACCGATGTCTTTGCCGGCTTTCTCGCTCTCGATCCACTTGTGCTTCAAAATTTCCGCGCGCTCGGCAAGGAATTCCTTGTAGAGAACAGAATTTTTGACGAATTGAGATCGATCTTTTTCTGAAGAGGGCATCTCGCGATTTTCTTTCATAAATTTCGGGACCAGTCAACCAAATCGAATCACGGAAAATTCGACGAGGTACCCTGTCGATTTATTTAGTCTCGTTCGCACTCAAGCATGCGGATGCCTCGCTAAGGCAAAGTCTTGCGAAGATTTTCGGCGATTCTCTTAAACTCACCTGTGACAGGTGATCCTAGATCTTCGCCCACAATCGGCATCCCGCGGTCGCCCGCTTCGCGCGTGGCAATATCGATCGGAATTTGACCGAGCAACGGGACGCGCAGGCGCTTCGCTTCGCGCTCGCCGCCCCGACTCCCAAAAATATCGTAACGCTTGCCGTCGGATGGAGAGACGAAGTAACTCATATTCTCAATCAGCCCAAGCACCGGCACATTGACCTTGTCGAACATCGTCGCAGCTTTGCGCGCATCGATCAGGGCCACCTCTTGCGGTGTCGTCACAATGATCGCTCCGGAAAGTGCGACCGTCTGCACAATCGTGAGCTGGATGTCGCCGGTGCCGGGCGGAAGATCGAGTACCAGATAATCGAGTTCGCCCCATTCGACCTGCCGCAGAAATTGTTGGGTGTAACGCGTCACCATCGGTCCGCGCAAAATCGCGGGCGAGGTGTCGTCGAGCAGAAATCCCATCGACATCAAACGCAAGCCGTATTGCTCGATCGGAACGATCTTGTTTTCCTCCGTTGCCATCGGCCGTTCCCGCGTGCCGAACATGAGCGAAATGCTCGGGCCATGGATGTCGCAGTCACACAAGCCGACGCGCGCCTTGGTTTGCTCGAGCGCGACCGCGAGATTTGCTGCAACAGTCGATTTACCGACACCGCCCTTGCCGCTCGCCACTGCGATCGCGTGCTTGATCCCCGGAATTCGTGTCGCGCCCACACCAGTCCCGGCTCCAGCCGGTGGCGCGTGGATGTCGATCAAAACTTTTGCGCTTCGAACGCCATCTATCGCACGCAGGACGTTTTCTGCATCGTTTTTAATCGTTGCCGGAACATTCGGATCGTTGGTCGCCAGCGCGAGTTGCACTTTGATTTCGCCATTGTCGATGTTGATCGACTTGACCAAGCCAAACGAAACAATGTCGCGGCTAAAACCGGGGTATCTAACCGACTTCAGCGCATCGCGAATTTGTTCTTCTGAAACAAGCATTGCGACGCAAATTTACGCGCGGCTTCAGCGGAGTAAAACACGCAAAAGATTCGATATAAATGTGAGCTTGACCTTCAATTGCCACCAGACACGATGGACGGCATGAAAACACAACTTTCTTTCCGAATCATTTTCACTGGCGCTCTGCTCGCCGTATTGAGCGCATGCGCTACTTATGCGCCCGGCGGTCCAAGGCCCTTGGTCGGGACGTGGACAAACTCGCTTGGCGCAGTCTGGACGATCAAGGCCGACAACACCTTCGAGGTCGTCAATCCGAAACGCCACATTTGGGGCAATATTACAGTGACTGGAGATACTGTCACAATCCAGGAGACGG
>QHMQ01000089.1:0-5911 GCA_003217835.1 Verrucomicrobiota bacterium | reverse complement strand
ACGCTCGCCTGGCATCGAAAGTAACTTTCGAGCCAATTTAAGCACAACTGAGGCTGAAGCTTCGTCCGAGCGCGCGGCGGGTCAGACGCGGTCTTTCAGATCCGTCTTACCTCCGCTGCGCGCGCAATGGACGCAACAGAAGATCTTGTCCCCCTGCTCGACGCCATGGCCAATGACCCGACATTGGCAGTGGGGACAAACCGGTGCGAGCGCGTGGATCGCGCACTCGAAGCTATCGAACGTGTGCCGCTTCCCGGCGACGGTTAGTTCGAACGACTTGTCATATTCGTTTTCGCAAACTTCGCACTTAGCCATACTAAGATTTTTCGTGTGCGGAGGTCTTTTCGGTGGTGTCCGGAAAGTAGAGATCGCCCAGCGAAGCAATATCGCGTGGCCTTCAGTCAAGTGGGGCAAGGACAGTAAACCTAATCCGACTCATCTTCTTCCACCGGCTCAGCCCGGCGCACTTCGGTTTCTTCGCGGGCGCGCGGTTTCCGAGTGCCGTTCGCTTGTTGTCCTTTGTAAATCTCCTTGAAAATATCCGCGATCATTGGCGCAGCGGAGCTCCCTCCATGCACTTTGCTGTCCACGTCGCCCTCGTAGAGCGCGGCGAACGCGAATCGTGGTTCATCGGCTGGTAAGAATCCCGCGAACCACGCTGCCGTGCGCTCTTTGTTCTTCGGTCCCCATTGCGCAGTGCCGGTTTTCCCAGCGACTTCAACGTTATCGAGGCTTGCTTGATGTGCGGTGCCCCCCGGCCCATTGACGACGTCGATCACCCCCGTGTGCAATTGGTCCAGTGTCTCGGATGAGAGATCGAGTGTCTTTTTTGCACGGACGGAATAGGCAGTAACAATTTTGTTATCGAATGTCTGCACCTGTTGGACGAGACGCGTTTGATAAAATGTGCCACCGTTTGCCACGATCCCCATGGCTTGCGCCATTTGCAGTGGAGTGACCTGCGTGTCGCCTTGACCGATCGATAAGTTTGCGATGTCGCCGTTTAGCAATCTGCGACCGTGCGTGGCCTTCATGTATTCATCGTTCGGGACGCGGCCTTCCGCCTCGCCGCGCAACGGAATGCCGCATTTTGCCCCAAACCCAAGCTTGAGTGCCCAATCAATGATTGGTTCGGCGCCGGTTTTGATTCCAGCCTGGTAGAACCAGGTATCGCACGATTCGGTGAGCGCTTGAACAAAATTCAGCGCACCGCGGTCGCCTTTTTTCCAGTTGTGAAAAGTGACATTGCCAATCTGGATTGCCGGCACGCATTCGAATCGATCATCGGGATGAACAGCGCCGCTCTCGAGTGCTGCGATACCTACCGCGATTTTGAATGTCGATCCTGGCGGATAAGACGACCGAAATGCGCGTGGCAGGAGCGGAATATTTGGATCGTCCTGCAAGGATTTAAACTTTTCCGATGAGATCGACGGGATAAAGAGGTTCGGGTCGTAAGTTGGCCACGATGCAAGCGCGAGAATGTCGCCGTTGTTTGGATCGACAACCACAATTGCGCCGCGTTTGGCTTTTGCCTCCAGAGCTTGTTCCGCGAGCTCCTGGAGGTGAAGATCAAGCGTGGTGACAACATTGTACCCGGGCACCGGCGGCGTAACCAATTTCTCGGAAGTTTTCCGGCCATCTTTGTCGAAAGTGAGTTTGTACTCGCCGTGCTTGCCCGCGAGCATTTCGTTGAACGTTTGCTCGAGTCCCTCGCGTCCCTCGGTTTCGGGCCAAAGCGCTTCGTGATTATCAACGATGCCGTCAGGGTTGCGTCCGGTTTTTCCCGTGTAACCGACGACCTGTCCGGCTAGTCTGCCATTGGGATATGTGCGCACATAAACTGGCCGCACGATCATTCCGGCTGGCAAATTGTCTTTGACCTCTTCGTACTCCGACTGGCTGAGATTCTGCGCGATCTCCAAGGGCATAATCCCACGGTTGCGATAATTCCGCAGGATCGCTTCGTCTGAGATCCTGAGCGTGCGGCCGATTAACTTTTCCGCCTTGTCGATCTTTTCCCGGACGAAGCTGAGCGCCTGCGCGTCGGAAAAATCGAGCGGCGTGGGAAAATTGATTGCGAGATTGTAACTGAGCCGATTTTGTGCGAGCGGCATGCCGTTGCGGTCCGTAATTTGGCCGCGCGGCGCCGGGACATCGAGGATGTAGGTGCGTGCTAGTTTTTGTGTTTCGAATGTCGGAATGACCGTTTCTTCGGGCGGCGTCGGACTCGCGCTTGACTTCGTAGTTGTCTGTTGTGTTTGTGCATCAACAAAAGGAACAACGGCGAAGAGCACAATTAACGCGCGCACTTTCATTTGCAGGATCGACATCTTGCTCCGTGACAATGCTGCGTCAATGCCGCTCCAAGAAGCGATGCACTTCTTCAGCCAGCTTGGGACCAATCCCTTCCGTGGACGCAATTTCGTCCACCGTCGCTTTGCGCAGACGATTCACGGAACCAAACTTCCGAAGCAGCAGATTCTTTCGGTTCTGACTCACACCTGGGCAATCATCAAGAATGCTTTCGCCGATGCGCTTTTTCATGAGCAGTTGATGATAGGCATTGGCGAAACGATGGGCTTCATCGCGAATGCGCTGGAGCAAGCGCAACGCACCAGAATCGAGCGGCAATTGCAGCGGCAACGCCCGACCTGGACGATAAATCTCCTCGTGTTCCTTCGCCAGTCCGATAATCGGAAGATCATGCAGCCCGAGCCGTTGCAGCTCGCGGCACGCCGCGGAGAGTTGGCCTTTTCCACCATCGACAATGATCAAGTCGGGCAGACGAACGTACGATTGCGGATTACTCAGGCGTTCCGCAATTTCGAATGCATTCTCTTGCGAATATTCCGCTGCGTCCGGATGTGCCTCGCGAGCTTCGAGAAGAACTCGCGAATATCTTCGCCTAACAACTTCGGCCATGCTGGCGAAATCATCCTGTCCTTCGACAGTTCGGACCCGATATCGCCGATAATTATCTTTGTCCGGCACGCCATTTCGGAAGCAAACCATCGAGGCGACGACATGCGTCGTCGAAATGTTCGAGATATCGAAGCATTCCATGACGCACGGCGTACGCGAAAGTTGCAGTGCATCGGCCAGCGCCTGCACCTCCGCCATTGGATCGATTGCGCTCGGCAAACTGCCGCGGGTAAAGCGGCGCGTCGGCTTTGTCGTGCTGCGCAAATCTTCAACCATGTTGCGAAGTTCGGCCGCTTTTTCGAAATCCGTTTTCTCCGCCGCTTTGCGCATCTCCCCTTCCAGCGCGGCGATCATCTCGCGCGAGTGCCCTTCGAGAAACTCACAAGCTTGCGCGACGCGCTCGCGATATTGCTCGGCGCCAATTTCACTCAAGCGCATCGGCACCTGATACGTTGACGATTTCAATTCCCGCTCCGTCGGCGAACCACGGCCGAACGTGAGCACGCCAAATTTCTTGCGCATAAAGTTCAGTGTTTGTCGGAGCGCACCGGCATGCGCATACGGGCCGAAGTAGCGGGCACCATCGTCCTTTTTAAACCGCGCTAGCCGGAAACGCGGCCATTCCTCGGAGGTGTCGATTTTTACCAGAAGGAAGCGCTTGTCATCACGAAAGGAAACGTTGTAACGCGGCCGGTATTCCTTGATCAGCTTGCCCTCGAGCAAGAGCGATTCCGCCTCGCTGCGCACGGTATGCGTCTCGAAATCCCAAACCGAATCGAGCATGGCCCGCGTCTTTAAATCGGCCTGCGCCACTTTCGATGGCAGGAAATAGGAGCTCACGCGTTTGCGCAAGTCGCGCGCTTTGCCGACGTAAATAACCCGATTAAAGCGATCGCGCATCAAGTAGACACCGGGTTTGTGCGGCACTTCGTGCACCCTCTTTTGCAAATCCGGTTTCTCTTTCGTCAATGATGCCATTGTTGGGCGGCAATGTACGCTTGACGGCAAGATCAACAATCAGCGGGTGGATCGAGCAGTCCCTTGCTCGATGTTAGAATATGGCGGCGAAGCTGTATTAATTTAGCGTCGCCCGCGGAGCGGCCGATCCACCTTTTACGAAACGCGACGGCGCGGCAACGCCGACTGCACCATCATGAGCTCGCTCACGTTTTCCGGCGTCAACAAACCGACCAATCGCTTCATGCTGTCGAGCACGGGTACCGCAGGACAATTGCACTCCTGCATAATCCGGAATGCTTCTTCAAAACGTGTCCCGGTAGTAACCGTGGGAATATCGCGCCGCATCACGTCGCTCACGCGGAGCTGTGGATCGTCTCGGCGCAGAGCCGCAATCAGATCGTGCCGCGTAAGCACACCGGCCACGCTTCCCGTTTCATCGACGATCGGAAAATCGTGCTGAGAGGTCGCGAGGAGAGCGTCCACCGCTTCTTGCAGGGTTGCGTTTTCCGGAAGGGTGTGGAACTCGCGCACCATCGCGCTCGAGACTGGAAACCGGCGCGAGACATCTTTCATTTGCGCGAGCGCCGCTTCCTGGGACGCGCCGATGTAAACGAAAAGTGCGATGAAGATCAGGAATGGATTCCAAATCAGCCCAATAAACCCGAAGACGAATGCAAATCCCTGGCCGATGTTGGCCGCGACCTGCGTGGCGCGCGCATAACTCAGTCGCGTTGCAAGTAGCGCGCGCAAGACGCGTCCGCCATCCATTGGAAACGCGGGTAGCAAATTGAAGAGGAGCAGCAGGATGTTGATGGTGAGCAACTGCCCAATGAGACCGCCCCCTTCGATCGTTGAGGGATTAAGCAAAGCGCGCGACCCGCCCGCAGCAAACAAGCCGAGCGCGATCACCACGTTCACCATCGGCCCAGCCAAGGCGATCACCAATTCCTGCATAGGCTTCTCCGGCATCCGTTCCAATCGTGCGACCCCACCGATTGGAAGCAACGTGATGTCCGGGGTGTTGATCCCAAAAGCTTTCGCCGCGAAGGCATGTCCAAATTCGTGCAGGACTACACACACGAAGAGAAGCAGAATGAAAACGACCCGCGCAGCCGCGGCGGCCGAACCACCTTCTGCGTAATACCCAAAAGCAAGCCAGCCGATCAGCAGCAAGAAGGTGACATGAATCCGCAATTGAATTCCGGCAACACGAAAGATTGGGAGAGACCAGCCCATTAGCTTGTGTTCACAGTTATTCCTGAATCGGGCGTCATATGCGCCAGCCGCGTAGATCCGGGCAAGATAAACACGATTTGCGAGCGCCGAAATGACTTTATGCGGGTTGCATCTCTTCGAGACTGAAACAGAAATGGAGACATTTGACGTGGCAATCGTCGGTGGGGGCCCGGCCGGATCGAGCTGCGCGGCGTTTTGCGCTCTCGCCGGGTTGCGAACGCTCGTTCTTGAGCGCGAAAAATTTCCACGCGAAAAAGTTTGCGGCGATTGCCTGAACCCGTCGTGCTGGCCCGTGCTTGACCGGCTCGACCTCGCGCAGCATGTCCGTGCTCTCCCGCATGCCGGCGGCCGAAAAGTGATTGTCGATCTCCCATCCAGCGATGAGTGCGAGTTCGCGGTCAAACGCAGCGTTTTTGACGATCTCTTGCTAAGGCGCGCTGGCGAGCTCGGCGCCAGCATTTACGAAGAGACGACGGTCACAGCGTTGACGAACAGTCACGGTTGGAAGGTTGAAACGACGACCGGAGAAAGCTTTGTCACGCGAACATTGGTAGGCGCCGATGGCCGCAACTCGACTGTAGCACGCCTCTGCAACTTATTGCCGCGACCCGAACGCGAGCGCATTGCGTTGCAATCGCATTTGCCGCTGCCGGACAACTTTGGCAATTCGGCGGTTCTGCAATTTCTCCCGAAGGGTTATTCCGGGCTGGCGCCTGTGAATGACGAAGAGCTAAACGTTTGCCTCGTCGCAAAGCCGCGCGAGATAGAGGAACTCAAAGCGTGGGCAACG
>QHMQ01000193.1 GCA_003217835.1 Verrucomicrobiota bacterium | reverse complement strand
ACCCGAGTTGGCTGGGCACTAAAGTCGCCGACAAAATCCATGTGCAAGTCAAACATCTCCGTCCAAAAGTAGGGGATTTGCTCGTAGCGGATCCGTTTTTTGCCGGTCATATTCGCCCCGGCGATTAGCCCCTGGTCCCGCGCGTTGTCCCAATGCGTCTGGCGCCGCACGCCGCCCATCACCCGGTCTGGATAGAATGCGAGGTCGCCGATTGCGTAGATTCCTTTTTCCTCTGTCTCGAGATAGTCCGTGACCGGCGATCCATGCGGTCCGGACAGCGGCGTGTTCCGAACCAGATCGAGATTCGGCTCTGCGCCACAGGCGACCACGGCAAGGCCTGCTTGCACCCGGTTACCGCTTTTTGTCAGGATATTGCGAAGGATGGTTTTCCCTTCAAAACCATTAAGACTTTCGCCCATCAACATGGTAACGCCGTGTTTTGCGAAATATTCCGTGAGCCATCCCCCCGTTTCAGCATCAATATATCGATTCAATAAATAAGGATCGCGATGCATGATGGCGACCTTCAGTTTCATTGTGCGCAAACTCGCTGCCGCCTCGCACGCGAGCAGTCCACCACCAACGACCATGACGGTCTTCTCCAGGTTCGCCATCTCGCGCAAGGCCAGTGCGTCACGAATTGTCCGCAGGTAAATCACATTGCCAAGACCGACGCCGGCAACCAGTGGTCGGACCGGGCGGCTGCCCATGGCGAGGCAGGCTTTGTTGAATTCAATGCTTTCGCCGTTCGCGAGCACAGCCAGACGCCGATCGATGTTGAATTGGGTCACAACCGTGCCGAATCGCGTCTCGATCTTGTGCGCTTGGAACCAGTGTTCATTCGGTTCCTGTAATTTTTTAAGCTGCGGGTTCTTTTCGCGCAGAAAACTCTTCGAGAGAATCCAGCGCTTGTAAGGAGGAAATACTTCCGCGCTGACGAGCGTGACGCTCCCGCGTTTGTCGTGGCGTCGAATTCCTTCGCAGGCGCTGGCTCCGCCAATTCCACCGCCGATTATGAGATAGTCGCGCTGAATCATTTTCCAAAAATCGCACGATAGATAATTAGCTTAGCCGCTGGCGAGGGAAAAATTTTGGTAGGGACGCCGCGCTGCGGCGTCCAGGACAGCGCAGCGCGCTGTCCCTACCCAAGCACCGCTCGGCAGATTACCACCGAAGCGATTACGCCGGTAAGATCGGCAAGCAGACCAGCCGGGATTGCATGTCGCGTTTGTTTGATGCCCACGGCTCCAAAATAGACCGCCGCCACGTAAAACGTGGTCTCGGTGCTTCCATAAATCGTCGCCGCAGTAAGACTGACAATGTTGTCCGGCCCAAGCCGATGCACAATGTCGGTCAACAGGGCGAGCGTTGCGCTCCCGCTGAGCGGACGCATTAACGCGAGCGGGAGAAGATCTGGAGGAAATTGCAAAGGAGACAAGATCGGCGAAAGCATCCGACTCAGCAGGTCGATCCCGCCCGCACCTTTAAACATCCCGATCGCCACCAGCATAGTCACGAGAAAAGGAATGATCTTCAGAATCACGCCAAAGCCTTCTTTCGCACCCTCGACAAACTCTTCGTAAACTTTCACTCCGCGTGTGGCGGCATAGAGGGGAAAAAAACTGAGGAGAAACGGAATCGCCAGGATCGACAAGGCATTCACGCTGCGAACAAAAATATTCTGCGCGGCCGTATCGGGCGCCATTGTGAAACCAAACAAGTTTGGCGCGACCATCCGAACGAAGAGCACGAGAAACAAAACAGTAAGAATGCCGAGCGCAATCGACCCGTAGATCGATGCTCTATGGGGAGGGAGTTCCGCGACAGGCGTCTCTTCGGGCAACTCGGTTGTCGACTGTGGTACTGAAGGGTGCCGCGAATCATCGGTTATTACAGGTGTTGGGCGGCTCGGCTGAAAGATCGACAATTTCTCCAGCAGCTTGACCGAGATGATCGCCACGCTTGCGGCGCACAATGTCGCGAGGAGCGCCGTGCCGACAATTGCCGTCGGTCGGGTTGACCCGGAAGCGGCGAGAATCGCGATTGCCGTGGCGGGAATCAATTGCACGGAGCTCGTGTTAATCGCCAGGAACGTACACATCGCGTTCGTTGCCACGCCGGGACGCGGGTTGAGCGTTTCGAGGTCGCGCATCGCGCGCAAGCCGAGCGGCGAGGCGGCGTTGCCAAGACCAAGCATATTTGCGGACATGATTGCCGGGTGATCCGGTGGAACGTCTGGGAAGAGTCGCCGCATGATCGGGCGAAGGCCGCGCGCGATCCGTTGCACCAAGCCAGCGCGCTCCGCCAGGCGCATTACGCCCAGCCACAACGCCATGATGCCGATCAGACCAAGGGCGATCATGACGGCCGTTTTCGCGCCGTCGAATGCGCCCGCAGTCACATCTTTTAAGCGATCGTTCCAGCCGCCGATTGCGACTGCCAGCAAAACGAGCGCGAGCCAGATATAATTGAGCACGGCTTTTCTTGTAGCTGCGGTCTTCCACATCGGCCAGCCGATATTGTTATTGCGTTAATCCATCACTCAAATTAAGGACATGACGGCGAATCCGGCTCCGCTGGGGCTGCTCGGCTTTGGCATGACGACCGTGTTGCTAAACCTGCACAACGCCGGGTTTTACGAACTCAACAGCATGGTCCTGGCGATGGGCATCTGTTACGGTGGCGCCGCACAAATCGTCGCCGGCATTATGGAATGGAGGAAAGGCAACACCTTCGCCACTACCGCGTTCATTTCCTACGGCTTGTTCTGGCTGTCGCTAGTAGCGCTGATTGTCCTGGCAAAACTGGGTTGGGGCGCAGCATCCGACGAGAAGGCAATGGCCGCGTATCTCGCCATGTGGGGATTGTTCACCGCCGTCATGTTTATCGGGACGTTGCGGTTAAACCGCGCGTTGCAAGTCGTTTTTGGTTCGCTGACGATTCTTTTCTTTCTGCTTGCTATCGGCGATTTCACTGGCGCCAGCGCCGGCTTCAAACATGCCACCGGTTACGAAGGAATCTTCTGCGGGTTCTCCGCGATTTATGCCGGACTCGCGCAGGTACTTAATGAAGTGTTCGGCAAAACCGTGCTGCCGCTCGGCCCGGTGAAGAAATAATCGCACTTTTCGTTCCTGTAGAGGCAGGCGTGCCGCCTGCGAAAATCATTGGGATTGCAGCCGACACGGCTGCCTCCACAGGGGACCATAAGGCTACGTTTGCTTCAATAAACTCGCCGCCAGTTTCAACGCCGATTCACTTTTCCCGCCAAACATGCGCGCGATTTCTTCGCGACGGGCTTTGGCTGTGACTTCGCGAAGATTCGAAAAAGTACGGCCGCGCACAACTTCTTTTGTCACAACAAAGTGCGAAGTAGCAGTCGCGGCCACTTGGGGAAGGTGAGTGATGCAAACCACCTGATGATCGCGACCCAATGTTTGCATCTTCGCGCCAACCGCGTGCGCGATCTCGCCACCGACGTTAGTGTCGATCTCATCGAACACGAGTAACGGGACGGAGTCGTGCGTAGCCAGCGCAGATTTGATCGCGAGCATCAAGCGCGAGATTTCGCCGCTCGATGCGATCGCGCGCAGCGGCTTCAACGGCTCGCCTGGATTCGGCGAGAAAAGTAATTCCACAGAGTCGAAGCCATTCGGGCGTGGCTCATCAAGTACGGACAGCTTTGCCTCAAACTCCGACTGACGAAATCCGAGGTCGCTAAGATGGCGCCGAATGTTTTCGGAAAGTTCGGGTGCCGCTTTGACCCGCAATTTACGCACTGCTTCACCGCGGCGGTTCATTTGCGCGCGGATATTTTCAATTTCGCTAGCCAGACGCTCAAGTTCGGCATCTCGTCCTTCGATCTTTCGCATGCGCTCAGCGGCGCGTTCTCCGAAGGCAATTACCTCGAGGATCGAGCCGCCATACTTGCGCTTCAAGGTTTCGAAAAGGGAAACGCGCTGCTCAAGCGCGGAAAGCTGTGCCGGATCGAGATCGAGCTTTTCCACGTATTGCGAGAGCGAGCGCGCAATTTCGGAAAGTTCGACAATTGCGGTCGCGTGCGCGGAGGAAAATCGCGAAATCGAGTCGTCGATCTTTTCCAGCTCGCGAAGGAGTCGCTGCGTCTCCGCCAGTTGCGAGAGAACGGAGCCGTCTGCTTCGGAGAGCTTGTTCGCGATTGTGCTGGCCAGCTCGATGAGTCGCTTGCTGTTGCTGGCAAGTTTGTAGCGGCTCTCGATTTCTTCTTCCTCACCGGCGACGAGATTTGCCGCTCCAATCTCGTTAATCTGATGACGAAGCAGATCAAGCTCCTGTTCGCGCGCCGTCTCTGCGGTATTCAGCGCGGCATGTTCGCCAATCAGCGTTTCCAGTTGCCGGTAATATTTTCGGTATTCGCCCAGTTGATCGTCGGCGCGGGCAAAGGAATCGAGCAGGCCCAGTTGCTTGTCAGGTGAAAGCAGAGATTGGTGGTCGTGCGGGCCGTGAAGATCGACAAGCTCGTCTCCGAGATTTTTCAAGATCGACAAGGTGGTGGGTGAGCCGTTGATGAACTGCCGGTTTGCGCCGCTTGCGGAAAGCATGCGCTTGATGATCAGATCGCCTTCACAAGGTTCAACGCCTGCTTCGACAAGCCGCGGATTTAATTTTTGGAGATCGTC
>QHMQ01000088.1:17363-18219 GCA_003217835.1 Verrucomicrobiota bacterium | reverse complement strand
CCGTGAACCGTATTGTTCGGCTCAAGGTACGCTCCCGCAATCGCTCCCGCCGGGTTGATGCTAAAAGCGGTGGTGACGATCGCGCCCGGAGCCTCGAACGTGGTGATGGCGCCGTTGGGAGCGCGCACGAAAGCGGGACCTGTATTGATCGCGGAGCGCGCATATCCCACAATCGTCCCCCGCGGGTTGATGTCCTGGGGGAAGGTGTCCTGGAAACCCGGAGTGTTGAACTCAATGAATGTGTAGCCGTGCTGGTCCTGCGCGGACAACTGAGCTGAGATTGCCAGCGCGACGAGAACAACAAGAGCCGGCGCGAGTCGTGGAAGACGATTTCGAGTAAACCAACAATAAGTTTTCATATAAGTCTTCATACACATCTCTAAAGGAACTGGCAGCCAAAGTTCCGGAATTTCTTTGGAGGTTTCGGACGGATGCTCCACTTCTCGTGATGAACCTCAGCGAACCGGTTTTTTAAGCTTGTAGAAGAAGTAAAAAACAGTCACGCTGCTGGCTGGTGAATGTAGAAGCCGAACCGCGGGTGTTCACCACCACGCGCTGGAGTCTCGTCCTTGCTGGGGCGGACTCCGAGGGTGACGAGCGGAAGGCTGCTGAAGCGCTGGCGGAGCTTTGCCGAACTTACTGGCGACCCATTTTTTCCTACGTCTGCCGTCGCGGTTATTCGAGTGAGGACGCGCAGGACCTCACGCAGGATTTTTTCCTGATGATTCTGGAAACTAACTGGCTGCGGCAGGCCGACAAAGCCCGTGGCCGTTTCCGTTCGCTCCTGCTCAAGTCGCTCCAGAATTTTCTTCACAACGTTGCCGATAAGAATCAAACGCTGAAACGGGGCGGTAGC
>QHMQ01000088.1:16654-17335 GCA_003217835.1 Verrucomicrobiota bacterium | reverse complement strand
CGCTCGACGCGCTTGCGCCCGAGCGGCTGTTCGATCTTCGCTGGGCTGCGATAGTCGTTGCGCAGGCGCTCCGCCGTCTGCGTGAGGAGTGTGAAGGTAAAGGACGTCTGCGGCTTTTTGAGGGATTGCGCGATCATCTTACGGCAGAGCACGCCGACATCTCATATGCCGATCTCGGCGCCGCCTTGGGCGTTGCAGAGACCGTTATAAAAAAACAGCTACATAATTTGCGTCAGCGTTATCGCTGGCTCCTGCGTGAGGAGGTTGCTCACACGGTCGAGAACCCGGCCGATGTGGATGACGAGATCCGACACTTGTGCGCCGCGCTAGCCGCCGCAGCCTGATGAACAAAGCAACCGGGCCGTCTGCTTCCGTCACCGACGTAAGCGAGCATCCGACAGAATGCCCGCAGTGCGGCGCCATAACCCGGCTCGATCACGGAACCTGCATCAACTGTCTCCTGAGCGAGGGACTTGAAGCCAAAGGCGAGGAGTCCCGTGAAACGTTCGAAAGCATCCTCACGGAAGCAGACGTGACCGACAAGATGTGGCGCCTGGGTCATTACGAAATTCTGGAGGAAATCGGGCGTGGCGGCATGGGAGTCATTTATCGTGCGCGACAACAGCATTCCCGCCGAATCGTCGCGGTGAAACGCATCCTCGCTCATGAGGTGAATTCACA
>QHMQ01000088.1:0-16605 GCA_003217835.1 Verrucomicrobiota bacterium | reverse complement strand
GTCAGCGAAAGTGAAGAGGGCCTGCCGTTTTTTAGCATGAAATACGCAGAGGGTGGAAGCCTTCGTAGCGCGGCGCCTACGTTGCGCACCAAGCCGCGCGAGTGTGTGCGGCTGATGGCAAAGGTGGCGCGCGGGATTGCATACGCCCATGGCAAGGGAGTTCTGCATCGCGATCTTCAGCCGGGAAACATCCTTCTTGATGAAAATGGGGAGCCGATGGTGAGCGACTTTGGCCTCGCAAAATGGCTCGATCAAGATAGCGCTCTCACAAGAACGCTGGAGACACTCGGGACACCGGGCTACATCGCACCCGAACAGACTGAATGCCCAGCCGATAAGCTTACCTGCGCCGCCGACCTCTACAGTCTGGGCGCGATTCTGTTTTACCTTCTAACTGGCCGGCCCCCGTTCGTGGGCCCGAATGTTCTTTGTGTTATTCATCAGGCTGCTGCGACTCCGGCGCCACGTTTGCGTTCACTCGCTCCGTCGCTGGACCGCGATCTGGAGACAATCGTCGGCCGCTGTCTGGAGCCCGATCCCAACGCGCGCTATGAATCCGCCGGAGCGCTCGCCGATGATCTTGAACATTGGCTGCGACACGAGCCGATTCACGCCCGGCGCGTTGGAGTTTTCACGCGCGGACGAAAATGGGTGCGACGGAATCCAACTACTACGGTGCTGCTGGCATCAGTGGTCGCCCTTGGAGCGGCGACTGGTGTGATGTTTTGGGAGAGAGAATCACCGCACCCGCTGCCCGCCAGTATTGCGGCGATTCCTTACAAGAGTATCGCGGTACTCCCCTTCGAGAATCTGAGCGCCGATCCCGAAAACGCGTTTTTCACTGATGGTGTACAAGACGAAATCCTTAATGACCTGGCAAAAATCGCGGACTTGAAAGTCATCAGCAGGACATCGATGATGCAGTACAAAACCGGCGTGAAACGAAACGTGCGCCAGATCGCGAATGAACTCGGCGTCGCGCATGTGGTCGAGGGAAGCGTGCAGCGTGCCGCAAATCGCGTCCGCGTCACCGCACAGTTAATCGACGCAAAAACGGATACACATTTGTGGGTCGAGCGCTACGATCGACCGCTTGATGACGTCTTCGTAATCCAGAGCGAGATTGCCAAAGCAATTGCCGGCCAGCTTCAGGCGAAGCTCTCACCGGCGGAGAAATCTGCAATTGAACAGCCGCCCACGACCAACCTTATCGCGTACGGTCGCTACTTGCGAGCCAGAAAGCTGGGCGCGCTACCTCGTATCCCGGATTTGCGCGAAATAACACGGTTACTGGACCAGGCTGTAGCATACGATCCAACGTTCTTGCTCGCCTATTGTGAACTGGCGCGAGCCCATGCCTGGCTTTACTTTCTTGGAGTCGATCACACGCCTGCCCATCTGGCGCTTGCTAAGGAGGCGCGCGACGCGGCTTTACGCCTCGGCCCCGACCGTGGCGAGCCGCATCTCGCTGCGGCGTGTGTCGCCTATCGCTGTTATCGCGACTACGAAACCGCCCTCACGGAAGTTGGCCTTGCCCGGCGCGCATTGCCTAACGACGCATCCGTTTTTGACATAACCGCTCACATCGCTAAACGGCAAGGTCGTTGGAAGCAATCCACAAGCGATTTCGAACGCGGCGCCGAACTCGATCCCCGTAGCGTGTGGTTCCCTAGCAGAGCCGCTATAAATTACTGGTGGCAGCGGCGCTACCCGGAGGCGGCGGCTGCCGCGGATCGCGCTGTAGCGGTCGAACCGGGCAATCCCGCTATGCGTTTTGGGCGGGCGCTGGTAGATCTGGAATCACGCGCCGACACGCACCCTGGGCTATTCAGAACATTGTAACTGAAGATCCAAGCGGGATGGACCCGGTTGCTGACCTATGGCTTTATTTTGCTCTTTGCCGGCGCGACGCCACCGAGATGGGGCGCGCGTTAGCTTCGTTGCCTCTAGAAGGAATTCCCCCTCGGTCCTTTTTTGAAGGTTTGGCGGCGCGTGCACGGAACGATGCTTCAGGCGCCGGAACGGCATTTACTGCGGCGCGTATTGAGTTGGAAAAGATTTTACGCGAGTAGCCCGATAATACTGAAGCTCTCTCCGCCCTGGGGAAGATCGATGCCGCGCTACGTCGCAAGGAAGATGCGGTCCGTGAGGGTCGTCGTGCCGTGGAACTCTTACCCGTTACAAAAGACGCGGTTACGGGTGCAGAGTTGCTAAGAGATCTGGCAATCATCTATGCCTGGGTAGGCGAAAAAGATCTCGCGATTAAACAATTGGAAGAAGTTCTACGGATTCCCAGTGAGCTCTCCTATGGCCAATTGCGGTTGTACCCGTATTGGGATCCGCTGCGCGGCGATCCGCGTTTTGAGAAACTTTTAGAGGAATCGAAGAAACCGGTCGCGATGAAGTAGCTTTGCGGTGGAGGGACGTCCGCTGTGACGTCCTATAATTCATGGACGAGACAGAGCTCGTCCCTCCAATGTGATTAGGCTTGGTTCAATCGCGCGAGAATTTCGGGATCGCGTACATCTGCCCATTCGCCGGTCAGCTCGATCGCTTGCACTTTCTTGCCTGAATGCGCGAGCGCGCGAACCGCGTCGGTCAATTCGTACTCACCGCGTGGTGACGGCTTTAACTTTGCCGTGAAATCGAAAATGCTCGGGCGAAACGCATAAATGCCGGCGTTATACCACGGACTGGTTGCCTCCCCTGATTTTGGTTTTTCGCGAAGATCGACAAGTTCCATTTCGTCGTTCAGAAAAACCGCACCGCCTTTGCTTACATCTTCACCGCGCGTCACACTAATAATCGCTTCGATATCGTGGGGAAGATCGATAAGTCGTTTGTAGTTTGCCGGATCGACAAGGATATCGCCATAATTCAAGACAAACGGCGAATCGCCAGCGAAATTGCGCGCGAGATCGACAACGCGTCCGGTTCCATCCTGCACAACCTGCGTTGCATATTGTATTTCGATGTTGTAACGAGAACCATCGCCGAAAAAATTTTGCACGGCATCGGCGCGATAACCGACAATAATCAGGAAATCCCGGACGCCCGCTTCCCGCAACCCTTCGACAATGTGCTGCAAAACCGGCTTGCCACGCACCTCGATCATGGGTTTGGGAAGATCGACGGTCAGTTCGCGCATCCGTGTGCCTCGCCCGGCTGCGAGCAGAACCGCCTTGTCTATCCTTGCCATGAATCAACTTGTGCGGCCCGATTCAGGCGCTGCGAATGCTAATTGCGCTAATGGTATTCATGATCCACGGATCACGATTCGCTCTTTTTCTTCTCCGTTATAATCAGCGCGGGCAAATTCGCTTGTTTGATTAAGTCGGCCACTTTCGGAACGTCCTCATTCTTGATTTGCGTCCATTTCTTTAACTGCTCTTCCAGTCGGCTGCTCAACATTTGGAATACGTCAAGCTGCGGTTTGGTCGGCTCCGCATCGCCGGCGTCTATCGTATGGCTGAATGTGTCGAAGCGTTCGTTCAGCATGTTCGGAAAGGCGAGATTTCCTTCCGAGCCTTTCATGTTTACTTGAATCAGCCGCTGCTCGACTTCGGATATTTTATGATCGAGCTGGTCGGCAGCATCAAGCGCCGGTTTGAGACGTTGATCGTCGCCGAAGCGTTTGTGTAAGGTTTGAATCTGCGATTTGAGATCGCGGATTTCATTGACTGCTTGATGCAACTGCGAGATGCGGTCGTTTACTTGCATCGACAATGTAAATTGTTTTTGCAGCGCAGGCTCCGCTCCCTTCGTGCGTGGATCAATCGCCAGATGCAGAGGCGCAGTCTGCGATTTGCCGCCGACAATCAGCTTCACCTGATAATCACCGGGCAACGCCAGCGGACCCTTGGGTCCAGTGCCCGAATAAAATGCGCCGGGAATTTGGATCGGATCGTCGTAACGCAAGTCCCACGCGAATCGATTCATTCCTTCATTGGCTGGAATCGTTTTCACGCGCTCGACGCGATCCGGCCATTCTGGCGGTTGTTCGCCTTCTTTTTTCTCTTTGCTGGAAAGGTGCCTGACGATTTTGCCTGAAGCGTCGAGAATATTGAGCGACACTTCATCTTTCGGAGCGGTCTTGAAAGAATAATCGATGATCGCGCCGGGAGGCGGGTTGTCTCCAATCGGCTGCCGTTTGTCGAATTCCTCCGGGTAATGCAAGCGCAAAGCTGTCTGCGGTTGGTAGAGAATCACATCCGCCTGTGCGGATTGCTGGTTTATCTGACGAAGCGGAGTCAGATCGTCCAGTACCCAAAAGGAGCGTCCGTGCGTCGCTGCCACCAGATCGTCATCTTTCACCACAAGATCGTGAATTGGCGAAACGGGTAGATTTAATTGCGACGGTTGCCAATGTGCGCCGTCATCGAACGAAACAAAAACGCCGACCTCTGTGCCCGCGTAAAGTAAACCGCGCTTTTTCGGATCTTCGCGCACGGCGTGCACGTACGCGCCATCGGGAATTCCACGTACGACCGGAGTCCAGGTTTTCCCCAGATCGGTCGTTTTAAAAATGTATGGCTTGAAATCGTCCAGCTTATGTCGATCCACTGCGACGTAGGCAGTGTTGCCGTCATGCGGAGACGGCTCGATCAAATCGACTGTGCTCCACTCCGGCATTTTCGGCGTGACGTTTGACCAATGCTGACCGTCATCGGTTGTGACTTGGACCAATCCATCGTCCGTTCCAGCCCAGATCGTCCCCTTCTTTACTGGAGATTCCGCAAGTGCGAAGACAGTATCATAATATTCAACCGAAGTGATGTCGTTTGTGAGGGGGCCGCCACTAGGCTGCTGTTTGCTTTTATCGTTGCGGGTAAGATCGCCGCTGATTTGTGTCCAGCTCTGTCCGTGATCGGTCGATTTGAAAACGCATTCGGCGGCCGTGTAGAGCACGTCTGGGTTGTGCGGTGAAAGCGTAAGCGGCGTGACCCATTGAAAACGATGGACGAGATCGGCAGCTCCGTGTCCCGAGTTATCCAGCGGCCAGACGCTGACGTCCTGCACTTCCTCTTTATTTTTGTCGTAACGAGTGATGTAGCCTTCGTTGTTCGAATAAATGACGTGCCAATCACGCGGATCGGGCACAACAAAGCCGCACTCGCCGCCGCCGGCGACAAACCAATTTTCGCGTCCGATCACGCCGGAATCGGTGCGGCTGGCGATGCCAACGTTCGAATTGTCCTGTTGCGCCCCATAAATGTGATATGGGAATGCATTGTCCACAGCGACATGATAAAACTGCGCAGTTGGCTGGTTGTTTTGGGTCGTCCACGTTTTGCCGCCGTCGGTGGAGATATTGACGCCGCCATCGTTTGCGTTGGCAATCCGATTGGGATTTTGCGGATCGATCCAGAGCCCGTGATGGTCTCCGTGCCGTGCCGGCAATAGATTGAGAGTCTTGCCGCCATCGACTGAACGGAAGAGGCCGGTGTTCACCAGATAGACGGTGTCTGGTGATTTCGGATCAGCGTAAACTTTGCTGAAATACCAGGCGCGTTGACGAAATCGGCCGTCGTCGTTCACGCGGGCCCAATGCTGCCCGGCATCATCGGAGCGGTAGAGGCCGCCCTCCTTGGCCTCGATGATAGCATAGATGCGGTTGGAATCGGCGCCGGAAACGGCTATGCCGATCTTGCCGAGAATGCCTTCGGGAAGACCGTTCCCCTCGAGATGCTTCCAGGTGACGCCATTATCTTCCGAGCGATAAAGTCCGCTGCCCGGGCCGCCGCTGGAAAAAAACCATGGCTGCCGCCGTGCCTGCCAGAGCGATGCGAAAACGATGTTCGGATTATGCGGATCGAAAACAATGTCGATCCCGCCGGTGTTTTCATCTTTCGATAAAACTTTCGTCCACGTTTTTCCGCCGTCCGCGGTGCGAAAAATTCCGCGCTCCTGATTTGGACCGAACGCGTGACCGAGCGCCGCTACCAACACTACGTTTTCATTTCTTGGATCGACAATCAGCGCGCCGATTTGGCGGCTGTCCTTTAAGCCGACATTTTCCCACGTTTTGCCGCCATCGATGGACTTGAAAACTCCAGTGCCGTAGGTGGTATTGCCGCGGATCGCCGCTTCTCCTGTGCCTGCGTAGATCACATTGTGATCCGACGGCGCAACCGCGATGGCGCCAATCGATGAAATAGGTTGCTTATCGAACAACGGAGTCCAGTTCGCGCCGCCATCGATTGTTTTCCAAACGCCGCCGGCGACCGCCCCAAAATAATAAGTGTCCGGTTCTCCAGGAACGCCTTCGATCGCTAACGCGCGTCCACCGCGAAACGGCCCGATCTGTCGCCACTGCATTCCCTTGAATAATTTCTCATCAATCGCGCCGACGGGCGTGGGCGAGGGGGACGGACTGACTGCAAAAGAAATTGAAAAAGCGAAAACAAAACCGGCAAAAATGGTTAGAGCCGGCAAGCGAAAGCGTAGCGTGGACGTAATCATCCGGCTAAGGTGGGAGAGTTGCGTCACGGTTCAACTAGAATCGCGCGTGATGTACAACTCCGGGCCTGCGACCTTCAACGCGATTGCGAGTGGGCAACGAGGATATAGGCTAAGACCGCGTCACGCTCAGTCGATTTCAAATTCGCACGGCCCGCCATTTCATCGATGAGCCGCGGCCACTCTGTCGCACCGTGTTGCGAAACAGCGGGTAGCGTATGGCATTCAATGCAGCGGGAAACAAAGAGCACTCGGCCCTCACGTAACGTGGCAAGATCGACATGCTGGTGCGTTCCGGCTCGAGCCAATTCCGCTGTTACCGGCGGCGGGGCAAGACTTGTCGTTCCGCAGCTACTAAGATCGACAAGACAAACGATCGCTGCGGCAAAGATCGCTAAATGCTTCTTCATAAACCGATACCAAAAATTGTGCGCACCTGGAGATCCGGTTCATCATCTGTATCAGTCGCTTGCGCGAGAGCGGTGACAGTGACAAACCAATTGCCGCTGCGATAAGAGACGTTCGGGCCGACGAAAAGATTTCTGATCTTTTCTTCATCGCGCCACTTCGGAAAAACAAATTCGTGGAGCAGTTCTATTCCTGCCGAAATACGTGGAGAGATCTCGTAACTTGCACCAACTGCCTGCGAGAATTCACCTTCTCGGCTCTCGAGCTCTTTTTCTTCCCATACCGCTTCGATCGTTGCGTTGTAAGCGAAGATCAATGGTCCGAGATTCTTCTGCGCGATCAGTTTTGATTCCAATTCGACAAGGCGATCACCCGCTTTGATCTCTCCGTAGATCGACAACCCGATCGGATCGTCAACCGGATTGGTCAGGTTGTAGATCAACTCGATCGCCGAATCGGAATATGTGAAACCGGAGTGCTCTTTATTGCTCTCGTAAAACCAGTCTGCCAAATAAACACTAACCTGGAAGTTCTCGGTCACGCCGTACTCGAGCTCGTGACGAAAATCGACTTCGTCGGAGCGGTCCGGGCCGGTAATTTGCTTCCATGTGACCCAGTTTTCCAACTCCAGGCTTCCCCGCGCAGACGTGGGCGCTTCATACAAAAATGTGAAATGGCGGACTCCGCTGAAAGAAACGGACGGCGAAAACGCAAAGATCAAGATGCAAAGCAGGCGAAGTGTTTTCATGATGAAAATTCGCAGCCGGTGAGGTTACCGGTGCGAAACTGCGGGAACTGTTTCCAGTCGCTCGACGATGGCAGCTTTGGCTTCGACTCTCGCCTCTTGCACCGGCTCCGCGCTTTCGGGCGGCGCACCGCCGCCAAAGTGGCGCGCCGCATAATAAGAGCCAACCACCAACACCGCGGCGATGAATTGAGCGACGAGTGTTTCGGTCGTGGGAAACACGGCAAACCAAAGACCAATCCAGGGCGGCACGTAATTTTTCAAAGAACTGATCTCCGTAGTCGGAATCCAATGCGCGAGCTGCATCTCTTGCGCTTGCTCGCCCACCATCACCAGCAACACCACGCCGAGCAGAACGCCGGTTGTAATCAGCATTTTTCGATAGGGGAGACGCTGCTGAAGAACAAAGGTGAGGACGGCCACCATCCCGGTAAGAACCAATCCAAGCAATGCGCCTTTCAACACCACGCCGCCACCCAGGCGCAGATGATAGCTCTGCAAAAAGAGGACGACTTCGAACCCCTCGCGATAAAGCGACGTAAATCCCAGTAGGATCAATCCCCACCACAGGCGCGAGCGCGAGATTTCGTCGGCGCTCGCGTCCGCAAGCAATGCTTTCCGGCGACGATTGTGCGCCCGGATCCATCCGCCCCAATAAATTTTATGAAAAAACCAGTTCATGATCACGAGCAACACGATCACGGCGAGGAGTCCGGTTGCAGCTTGCAGATCGAGTGCTGGGATGTTGTCGCTGAGCGAGTTGACGATACGGACGGCGATGAACCAAGTGATCAAAGTCGCGACAAAAGCCATGCCCGCACCGGCCCCGACCGGCCGGCGATAAGCGCGTTTCGTTCCGGTCATGCTCGCGGTGATCGCGGCAAGCACCAGAATGCACTCGAGACCTTCGCGGAATACGAGGACACCAATGTCGAGAAAAGCGACTGTCGGACTTGTGTTTGGTTGCGTCGGGTCGGGCGATCCATGGGCGGTCACACCTTGCCATACGATCACAGCGGCGACGCAAGTCGCAGCTGCGATAATGCCGATGCGCAACGCGAGCTTCATTGACGGTAAAACCTATCACATCGGTTTTGCGTCCGCTGCCGTTGGGTTGCTTTTTTTTAGCGGCTAATTGCGCCGATTTCCGGGAGGCCGACCATGCGTGGGCGCTGACACAGTTGCCTGGTCTTCACGTGCGACCTGTTCCCGATGCTCTGCAACGATTTCGCGCGGGATATACCGAAGCGCGATAAAGACGAGCGCGGGTACGATGACAACATCATCAAGACGACCAATCACCGGAATAAAGTCCGGGATCAAATCGAATGGCATCAACAAGTAGCCAATCGCCAAGTCCAGAAATAATTTTGCAACGACCGGTGTGCGTTCATCTCGCAAGACGCGCTGATAAACGATCAATTCCCGCTTGAAGGCGCGGGTAATCTCTTTGCTTCTCTCAAAGGCCATAGAAGTGAATGCGTGTGCACAGTCAGTTTTATTGCTTCTGCCAAAAATGTACAACTGCCGATGCGAAAAATAGGCTTCATCTCGAAGTTTAACGTTATCACATAGACAACGCGATCGCGCGACGCCGCGCGGATGATGGTTTGTCGGTGCAGTCGCTATGGTTTAGTGTCGTCTTCGCATGGCCGAATACGTCCTAGGTCATCATTTGGAAGGCGAGGGCAAGCGGTTGGCATTGATGTCGCAATTACTCGATCCAATGCACCGCCGGCACATCGAGTCTCTCAACATCGAGCCAGGGGCTCGGACCCTTGAAGTTGGCTGTGGCAATGGGTCAATCTCGGCATGGCTCGCCGCGCGCGTGGCTCCCGGCGAGGCTGTTGCGTGTGATCTCGATCTGTCACTGATCAACGTGTGCGCTCCGGGGTTGCAGCTGCGACAGGGCGACATCATGGCCGGACCGATCGAGCCTGCCAGCTTTGACCTTGTGACTGCGCGCGCATTACTCCATCACGTCGCCGATGCTGAAGCGGCAATTGTAAATCTCGTCGCCAGCTTACGGCCGGGTGGCGTAGTCCTGCTGATTGAGCCGGATTTCCTACCGATCACTATCGCGGAGCCGCCGGAGGCGCGAGCGTTCTGGGACGGCTGGCTAAAAACGTGGTCGCAAGAACGCGGGATCGATTATCACATCGGTAGAACGCTGGCACCTCGGCTTGCGGCTTTGGGTCTCGAGCAAATCGGTGGCGCTGCCGAGACTGCGATCTACAATGGTGGCTCTCCGTGGGCCGATTACTGGACGCAGACGATAGTCGAGCTTCGCGATGATTTAACACGTTCCCGCAAACTCAATGAAGCGCTCATTGACACGTTCCTGGGGTATTGCGCTGATCCAAGTTGGTGGACACAGACTATCGCATTTACCGCCGTTCATGCTCGTGCGCCTTGCAACTGACCAGACGCATTTGCCTTCTCGTGGCGCTCACTTTCGCGTCGATAAGAGGTCAGAGTTAAAGGCGAGATGCCTGTACCGCCACCTATCTATCTTGTGATTTATTGCGCATCAGGTAACTTCGCCAATGCGACATCGGCGGGCGTTTACCTTGGTCGAGATTGTCCTCGCTGTCTTCATACTGATGTTGCTGCTTTTGCTCGCGGTGCCGAGTCTGAGTGGTGTGCTCGCGGATAGGCGACTCCGGCGCTCGCTGGATAGCTTCAATAATCTTGTGCGCCAGGCGCAGGAGCGAAGCGTCGCGGAGCGTCGTTCCTACCTGATTACTTGGGATAAGGATCATGTTTTTTTGCGCCCGGAAACATTTGCAAAAGGCGAAAAGATTAAACCGATCGCAGAATTTCAGCTGGATCGCGGAGATGCCCTGAAGCTAGCGCTGTCGGCAGCATTGACGAAGAATCCGAAATCCGAATGGATTTTCTGGCCATCGGGGACATGCGAACCAGCGACTGTTCAATTCAATGGTTCGGCTGGTTCGTGGAAGGCAGATTATTCGGCGTTGACGTCGCGGCCTGAACTTACGAATTATGCCGCAAGATAGATCTCTGCAAATTCGAAATTTGGCCAGCGCCTTTGCGCTTTATGAGGTACTTATCGGGGTCACGATTTTTGCGGTAGGCGTGCTGGCGCTTGGCCGCGCAGTAGAAAATTGTCTGAACGCCAGCACGTTGAATGCGGAAGAAGAGCGTGTGCGCCAAATACTGTCTAATCGTATGGCGGAAGTTCAGGCTGCGCCGGGTTTTCCTGACTCTACAAAGGAATTTAAAATCGATACTGGTTATGGGATCGTGAAATTGATTCAGAAAAATGCGCCGGCTGGTTTGACCGAACCCGGCAATGTTCAGCTAAGCGGGATCAATCTCGTGACTCTAACCGCGCAATGGATGCGGGGTGGAATTACGCAGTCAAAACAAATTAGTTTTTATGTTTATCGGCCGCGCTAATCAGAAAGCGATATTGAATTCAAGCAAGTTGGTCGCTCGTAGAGACGGCTTCACGCTGCTGGAGATCATGCTGGCGGTGGCGATTCTCGCCATGATGTCGCTAGCGATCTATCGCTTCGTGCAATCGAATCTCGCCGCGCTACGCGCTTCCTCCGACGCGAGCGTGGCCGACGCACGCTATAACGGTTTGCGTGATCTCTTGCAGGCGCAATGGCAAAGCTTGCCAGTCAGGCGAACCGTTTAAATTGAACGACCGCCAGCGCGATGAGATCAAGTGGACCTGCAGTGCCGGACCCGGATTACTAACGCGCTATGCGCCCGGTAAATTTACAGTTCAAATGCGGCTGCAGCCTGAAAGCAACAAGAACGACCGGCTCGATCTCGGTTTTTTGCGAAAACCACAGGATGATTCTGGTATTGGTGGTGAGACTTGGGTGCCTTTGATTAAGAACGTTAGCAGCCTCCAAATCCATTACTTCGATCCTCAGGTAAACAGTTGGGCAGACCAATGGACAAACCCCCTCCGGCTCCCACCGCTTGTGAAGGTAACCGTGGGACGCACCGATGCCGCGGTGCCTTGGGAAGCGATCATTCCGTTAAAGCGGACCCCGTTTTGACTATGCTGAACCATCCAATTCCGCTCAGAAGGAAATTATGAAGACGTCGATCCTAGTCATCCGATCGCGTGGGGCAGCACTCATGTTATCGCTTTGGGCACTGTTTTTGCTCAGTGCGATGGTAATTTCCTGGGCTCTCGACATTGATTCTCGGCTTACGCTTTCCGGTAATGCAAACCGCGCTCTCGCCGCGGAGGCGATGGCGGCTTCTGGCGCGGAAGTTGCCTTGCATCCAAGCGTGAGGCCCAGCTCGCCAAACCTGCATCGAAAAGTCGGTGACCGGGAAGGTTATGAAGTCCGCGTTACTGGCGAAGGTGGCCGCTTGAACTTAAACTGGCTCACTGCTGGCGAAGATCCGATTCGCGTCGAAATTCTGCGAAGATATCTTGAGCATAACGGAGTCGATCTTAATGAGCGTGACCGAATGATGGATGCTCTGCTGGATTGGGTGGAACCAAACACTGGACTTCATCGTTTAAACGCACCGCCGGAAACGGCCGACTATCGTCCGGCGCACGCGCCGCTGACCTCGGTAGATGAACTCGGGAAAATCGTTGGCTGGGGTGAATTCACTTCAAAGTTGGGTTGGGACGATGATTTTACGATCAACAGTTCCGGCCCGATCGATCTCGCCTGGGCCTCGCGTGATGTATTGCGCGCGCTGCCCGGGATGAGAGATGATTTGGTGGATCGGTTTTTACAATTGCGTCGCGGTCAGGACGGAGTCGATGGAACTGCCGATGATATTCCATTCAAGAACTTGGCTGACATTCAAAATGCCCTTGGCTTTTCACCGGAACAATTTCAGCAGCTTGCTGGATTGGTTGGATTCAACGACCAAGTATTCCGTATCATGAGCGTGGGAAAATCAGGCGATAGCACGCGGGCTGTGCAGATGGTGGTGCGCAAAGCGGACAATAATCCTCAAGTGATCGCCTGGAAGGAGCTTTGACATCAAGACCGCGTCGACATCTGTCTTTATAATTCCGACCGCGCACGGCTGGAAATTTCTGCGCTCAGCGGAGCGAAACGGCTCCTGGGACGTACGCAAGCTTGAGAGTTTGGGTGAAGCGGTGCCGCTGCTGAAGGCGACCGACGATTTGGTGCTTGGCCTGCCGCTTGCCGCCGTGCTTGCCCAGCGATTTCGTTTGCCCACCGTCGATCCGGCGGAGTTTCCAGAAATGATTCGAATCCAGATTGAGAAGGCGCTGCCGTTCTCGGCTGATGAAGTGACAACTGACTTTGAGGTGATCGAGCAAACCGAGAGCGGAAGTGTGGTATCCGCCGTCGCGATTAGAAACGAACAGCTTGCCGAGATCGCGGCGCCACTGCTGGAGCGTGGTTACATCCCGCGGCAAGTCACGGTATATGCCGCGCAACGCGCGAGCACTTATGCGCCGCAAGGAAATGCTCTTCTTATTTATCCAGAAGGCGAGACGCTTGTTTCCGCCGTAACTGAGAACGGCAAGCTCAGCTTTACCCGGACTCTTGAAAGCGCGAAGGGCGAAGAATTACAACTGGAATTGCCACAATTGAGATTGAGCGCTGAACTGCAAGGCATTAACGCGTCGTTTCCAAACGTGTTGCTGGACGAGACCTGCTATCAATTGCGTGACACCGTGGAGCGAATTCTGGCGAGCTCGACGGAGATAGTTGGCATTGAGCTGCCGCCGGCTCCGGTGAAACTAAACCTCCTGCCAGAAGGCTGGCGCCATCGCCGCTCACAAATAGCCAGGCAAGTGGAATGGCGGAAGCGACTGAGGTGGGCAGGAGCCGCTTACGCAGGATTTCTCTTGGTCTTGCTAGCGTATCTAGCCTATATGCGTCTGGAAATTGGACGGCTTGATGGACGTATCGCGAAGGATGCGCCTCAAATCGAGTTTGTCCGAACGGCAGAAGCGAACTGGAAGGCACTCGCGCCGGCGGTTGATTCACGTTATTATCCGGTCGAAATCTTGCTGCATCTTTTCGAAAGTTTGCCGTCCTCCGATGTGCGGATTACTGGATATAATCAATCTGCACGCCAAATCTCAGTAGATGGAGAAGCCAATACCGCGGGGCTCGCGTATCAATTCATCGACAAAGTAAAGAAGAGTCCGGAGCTGCGAATCTTTCAATTTGAGATGGCTGCTCCGCGCATTTTGCCGAACGACCACGCACAGTTTCGATTGGAAGGAAGACCGCGATGATTCCGGATTGGTATAAAAGAATGAATCCACGCGAGCGTGTGCTTGCGTGGATCGTCGCCGGCGCAGGAATCGCGTTGCTCAATCTCCTGATCTTGAGCTGGCTCTTTAGCGCGCTGGGTCGCGCACGCACTGAGTTGGCCGCCCGCAAAACGGCGCGCGCGGAGCAGGCCGTTTACGTAAAAGAGCGGGATCTCTGGATAAAACGCGATCAATGGATCCAGCAGCACCAACCAATTCTCAAAAATCCTGCGGAAGCGTCTATCCTACTGGATCAAATGAAACAGGTCGCCGCTAAATACAATGTCTTGATCCAGAACCCCGCAATTGGTTCAGGCGAGACGACGCCCAATCATCAAACGGTTTTCGCATCAATTGAAACCAAAAGCCCGTGGTCGCCGCTGGTTCATTTTCTTTATGACGTGCAACAACCGGACGCCTTTGTGGTATTTGAAAATGTCAATCTGGCAATCGATGGTAGCGATCCGACGATGATGGTTGGCAAGTTCAAGATCGCGCGCTGGTTTGTACCCGCTCAACGGGCAAAATAATGATTAGGAAGTCCTCCCTCACGCTTATTTCGATGTTCGCCTTGTTCGGCGCGATTGGCGGCCAGGCGGACGACGTTCTTCCGCCGCGTTTCAATTTCGATCGCTACGCAGCGATGATGAATCACTCGCCGTTCGCAATTGCCACCGCGATCGCGTTGCCTTCGGCGACACCGGATTTTGCGAGAGACCTTTACGTGGCCAATGCCGCGCGTTCGCCGGACGGCGATATGGTTACCATTGCTTCGAGTTCAGATCAGAATTTCAAAAAATATGTTAGCACCAAGGAGCCGGTGGATGGCTATAGCATCGCCAGCATTGAATGGTCAGATCGTGTGGGCGCGACGAAAGTAACAATTAGCAAGGACGGGAAATTTGCGACGATCACTTTTAACGAGGCGCTTCTGTCGCAGCCTCCGCCGAACGCGCCTCTTGTTCCGAACCCGCCTACAGCAGCCGTACCAGCAGTGCCCACCTTACCTTCTCCCTCAGTGCCTTCAGTTCCGCGGCAGGTGCCCCGACCTCACGTGCGTGGGACGATTCAGCGAAATCCAAGGGCAGTGCCCGCGCCCACGCCAAATTTCCGGCCGCCGCAAGTGGAACAATAGAACCCAATCAACTGCGAATCGGGCTTAATCGCCGCCCCAATCGTCGTCCGTTGTCTCTGGTTTTCGATCGGGTCCTGCGGAAAACAGGTCGTAGCCGTTAGGGTTTTTGAGACCCGGATTGCGGTAAATGTAATCATTCTGCCACGGATCTTTTGGCAGCCCCTTATACAATTGATACCAACGCGTCGGCCTCGGATCGGTATCTGGTTGGGTCACGAGAGCCTGCAAACCTTGCTCGGTCGTCGGATAAAAACCGTTCATGCTTTCATAAAGCTTAAGCTGGGTGTTGATTCCTTGGAGGTCAGCGGCAACTCGAACATGCCGCGAGTATTCCACGTTGCCCGCAAGTTTGTAGATCGCAGTGCCAAGCAAGAGAGCGATGATCGTCACCACGAGCATGATCTCGAGAAGCGTGAAGCCCTGTTGATTCTCTTTCATTGTTTTTCGAGTCGGAGGAAGAACCTCTCATCTCGTCTCTCGCTACGCTAGCGGCGTGTTGAGAATTTTTTAGTGACCGGTTTGCAGAAGATAATCCGATTTATCCCAAAGATACTTTAATTGGATCTGCGTGGTGCGGATTGCGGAAGGTCCACTGCCAGTCCCGTTCACGATAATCAGATCATTTGGGCCCACTTTCAGGTTCGTGACCGGCACGATTTTCTGCGCCCGCAGCCACCCGGTATATTGAAAATGCATTTGCCTAACCAGCGACTCCATTTCGCCGCGGTAACCCGGATCGGCCAATTCCGGCAATGTCAGAGAAACTGGCCCAATATCCTGGCCATTAAGATAAATCTGCGGTGGAGCGTCAATGCGCGGATTCGCGACCTCGAAAGTTAGTAATGCCGCCAGGGGTTGCGTCTCAACTCCAAATTGGAACGCCGCACCTTCTTGAATGTTTCCGCTGATCCGGATTGCCTCTGCAGCAAGTGTCGCCGTGATAGTTCCGAAGTGCTCTTCGTCCTGAGTGGGCGAGTGTAACGGCGGCATCGATGAAAAGGGCTCCGGAATCACGTCACGACGTTCGGCGCCTAACGGATGAACAACATTGCTGCTCGTCATCCAATCGAGATACGCGGCCCGCACGGTTTTTCCATCCCCCGCAACTTCGATATCGATGGACAAAGCGCCGGTCATCGGGATCATCACCGAATCTGAGCTTGGCAGATTAATTCCGGAGCCGAGCGGGCCTGAGCGCAAAACGTGACTGCCAGATTCATCCCACGCGATCAACTCCGGTAGCTGACCTGGTTTGTCATCAAAGAACAGGCGGAAAAGGAGGACCTGATAATTTGCGCTCGGTTGCACCACCCGGATACGAAAGACGCTTTTCGAACTCATGTCGCCTGTCGGTTGCGCAGGCGATAGTGTAACTGCCTCCACCCATGCCGGTGCATTTTGGGTTCTCGAATTGCGAGGCGCGCTTTGACGCAAATCCAGCCATGCGCTTTCCGGCGTTGCCTGTCCCAAGTTAGTATCACTCGAGGTTGGCAAGGCGTCGCTGAAAGCTTCTTGTGCATAAACACGAGAAGTCGCGCTGAACAACAACGCAAGAACGGCGACGCGAAGGAACATCTGGCCGGCGAGATTATTTTAATGCGGCCGGAATTG
>QHMQ01000087.1 GCA_003217835.1 Verrucomicrobiota bacterium | reverse complement strand
CTCGCCTTTTGGATTTTCTGCCGCGAAGTAAATTTCGCCGGGCGGCGCGTCGAGTCCTTCCGTCACAACAATGAAATGATGGATCAACTCTTCCATCTTCGTCATGACACGCGATTTCGGAGGCGTCATGTTCTTCCAATCCACGACATTAATCGGTCCGTTCGGCAGTTTATCGATAACCTGCCGCAAGATCCGCACGCTTTGCCGCATCTCCTCAATACGCACCAAATAACGATCATAACAATCTCCCGCACTGCCGATCACGACATCGAAATCGTAATTCTCATAATCGAGATATGGATGTTTGCGCCGCAAATCGTGTTCGATTCCGCTTCCGCGCAAATTTGGACCGGAAAGCGCGTAGGCAATTGCGCGATCTTTCGGGATGACGCCGACGTCTCTTGTTCGATCGACAAAAATACGATTACGTGTGAGCAATTTATCGCATTCGTCGAGGCTCGGCATAAATCCATCGAGAAAGTCCTTGAGCTGCGGAATGAAATTTTCGGGGAGATCGCGAATTTGTCCGCCGACGCGAGTGTAAGAGGTGGTGAAGCGCGCACCCGTCAACTGCTCGAAAAGATCATAAAGTTTTTCGCGCTCGGTGAAAGTGTAGAGGAAGACCGTCATTGCGCCGAGATCGAGGGCCATCGCGCCGATACCCATTAAGTGCGACGAGATGCGGGAGGTCTCGCAGCAAATCGTGCGAATGGCTTTGCCGCGGGGCGGAATCTCCCAACCCATCAGTTTTTCCACTGCAAGCGCGTACGCGACGTTGTTCGAAAGTGGAGCGAGATAATCGAGCCGGTCGGTGTAGGGTACGAATTGGTTGTACTGCATGTTCTCCGCGATTTTTTCGTCGCCGCGATGCAAAAAGCCAATATCCGGAGTCGCCTTGGTAATGATTTCGCCATCGAGTTCGAGCACAAGCCGCAAAACGCCATGCGTGGCCGGATGCGACGGTCCCATGTTCAGCACCATCTTCTCGCCGATATCGTCATCGGGATGACGCAATTTCGTGTCCGCCGCGACGACTCGTGTCACCGGGTCGGGCGATTCAATCTCACGTGTGGTGAAAGCCATAAAATCGACAGGCCTAACTACGCTCGCGACAGGGAATAAGCGCGCAAGCGTAAAGTGATGGGTAGCTGCATGTGTCTCGCGTCAGCCGGCGACATCTCGTCGTCGCGGACTTTGAGGACTAGCGAATCGTTACGAAAAGTTTGCTTTTGGCGAGTCTCTAAAACGAGCACACCAGCGGCGTGCGGTCCCATCAGAATCTGCTCGCGGAGCGCAATGAGGCGCGTTAACTACTGCGCGTATGCCTAAAAAGATCGCACTGCTTTTCGCTGGGCAAGGCTCGCAAAGCGTTGGAATGGGGTGCGATTTGGCGGAGCAATTTTCTGTCGCAGCCGATTTGTTTCGACAAGCGGATGAGATTCTCGGACGCAAGTTAAGCGAGATTGCGTGGAGCGGACCGGTTGAAGAGTTGACGAAGACCTCGAACTGTCAGCCGGCGCTTTATGTTCATGGCCTTGCCTGTTTCGCGGCCTTGCAGGCGAAATGACGGCGCACGCAGCGGCGGACACATTTGACTTCGCAACGGGGTTGAAACTCGTGCAACGGCGTGGCGAATTGATGGATGAAGCCTGCGCTGCCACCTCCGGCGCAATGGCGGCGATGATTGGCGCGGATGAAAATGGAGTGCGTGCATTGGCCGCAGATGCCGATGTCGACGTCGCAAACATCAACGCGCCCGGTCAGATCGTCATTTCCGGCGAGCGCGCCAAAGTTGAAGCTGCAATCGGGATGGCGAAAGAGCATGGCATTCGCCGCGCGACGCTGCTCAATGTCGCGGGGGCGTATCATTCGCGCTTGATGGAGACCGCCTACCAAAAGCTAGGCGCTGCGCTTCGCCATGTCCCGGTGCTGCCACCGCGGTTTCCCGTGGTTAGCAACGTGACCGGCTTGGAAGCGACAACTCCAATTGAAATTCGGCGGACGTTGCAAGATCAAGTCACAAGCACTGTGCGCTGGGTCGATTGCGTGGAGCGACTTGTCGATCTGGGTTGTGATTTCTTTATAGAACTTGGTCCGGGCGGTGTGCTGGCTGGTTTGTTGCAACGCACACGCAAAGGGGTGGATGTAACGAGCGTGAGCGACGCGGAATCGGTAAGGAAATGCGCCGGAAGAATTGTTGGGCCGAATTAGCCGCGTTAGGGTCTCAACTCGAGATGGTGCCGGAATCTACAGGGTCGACAAGCGGCCTTGGATCCATGCAAGGGAGGTCGCTTACGTGTCGCGCTGCCGATTACTTCGGCATGTCCGGACAGGCAGAGTTCATCGCAGCAGCGAGTCTTTTCGCGCTCATGATTGTATTCAAACTCCTGAATATGATGAGCTACCGCTTCGACAGCGACGAGTCGCAACACATGCATGTGATCTGGGCGTGGGCGCGCGGCTTCGTTCAATACCGCGATGTCTTCGATAATCACATGCCGCTGTTCCAGATAATGTTCGCGCCGATTTTCGGACTGATTGGCGACCGAGCCACTATTCTTTACTGGATGCGGTTCATTTTGTTGCCGATGTACTTTGTAGCAGCCTGGTGCACTTACCGAATCGGAGAATTGCTTTTTTCGCGGCGCGCTGGTGTGTGGGCAGTCATCCTGGCCGGCCTTTATACCAAGTATCATTTTATTTCGTTGGAGTTTCGGACCGATAATCTTTGGGCGCCGCTCTGGCTTCTGTGCGTTACAGCGCTGATTAGCGGCACTCTGACGGTACCTCGCGCGCTGGTTGCCGGGCTCTTGCTCGGATTCTGTTTCGGTATCTCGATGAAATCGATCCTATTGCTGGTGTCGCTCCCGGTTGGTGCATCGATTGCCTTGCTCCTGGTGGGGAGAACAAAACTCGGTCAATCATGGCCGCATCTCGCGCGCTGTACCGCGGCCTTTCTTGTTGCGGCCGCGCTGGTTCCCGGCGCGATCGCGCTGGCGTTCGCGCTCGCCGGCGCGTGGCGCGACTTTCGCTATTGCAATTTCGAGCACAACATTTTGCCGCATCTCAATGTCAGAAATCATCCGGCCTGGTGGATTATTGTTTTTCCAATCGCCTTCCCTTTCGTGGTATATGCGGCACGGCTAATCGTTCGCGCGGCTCCTGCGCCGGCCGTGGCGTTTCGGCGCGCTTTTGTCTTTCTTATCTGCGGCTTTTATGTGCCGGCTCTGTGGAGCTTTTGGAACCTGCTCACACGTCAGGATTTCCTTCCCTATTATCCGCTCGCATTTGTCCTCGGTAGCGGAGCTTTGCTTGCTGTTTCGCGTTCCCTGGCGGGATATGATCTGCGTGTCACGCAATCTCTGCGACGTGTTCCTTTGCCGGCGCTTATTGCTCTGATCGAATTTTCTATAGGGATTGTCACGCATCCATTTTGGATCGACGGCGCTCGAATCGAGACAAATCTGCTCCGCGGTGTTTTGAAATTGACCGACCCCGGCGATTATGTTCTCGATTGTAAAGGCGAAACCATTTTTCGGCAGCGCTGCTTCCGTCCGGTGACGGAATCGGTTACGTTGGAGCGGCTCAGGCGCGGCCTCATGGCCGATAACGCGGCCGAACGGTGTATTGCAACGCATACCGGCGTCGCGGTGATGATGGGGCGAATGCCCGCCCGCGCGAGAGCTTTTGTCTGGGAAAATTATATTCCTGTCGGTGATAACCTACTCGTGGCGGGCAGGTTTCTTGGGCCTTCCTCGACAGACAGCACGGGGATGGACTTCGATGTTGTGATCCCGGCGCCTTACAAAATTATCGCCCGGGATAATGTTCCAGTGCGAGGAACGCTCGACGGGATACCATATGACGGTGCGCGGTTTCTCGCGCCGGGGAAACATACGTTTGTGCAAACATCGCCTGGAGCGACATTGGTTCTGCTCTGGGCCCAAGCCGTAGACCGGAATTTTATCCCTCTCAAATTCTACCGTCCAGCGGCAAAAGGATAGAGTTCCGTCATTGGCTTTGCCTGGGTTTCTGTTACAAGACTTACCCGTGTTCGCTCCCGCGTTTACTCTGCGTTCCCGCTTGATGATGTTCGCGGCGCATCCGGACGACGAATCGCTGGCCTGCACGGTTGCGCCACGGCGTGATGTGATAGAGGCGCGTCGGCTTGCCATTCGTTAGGGAGAGTCACAGTCGCCTTGCTGCCGGGCACGGCCCTGATCTGTTTTGAAACGCGTGCGTTGCGCTGATGACGACACAACATCGACAATCGAATATCGCTGCCGTAGTCTCCGCGGATGACCCTGCAGGAGCGGGTGGATTCAGATTTGAAAGAGGCGATGCGTGCCAAAGACACGAGGAAACTCGGGGTTCTGCGCATGCTCAAGTCGGCGTTGAAATACGCCGCAATTGCAAAATCCGGGGCCGAAGCCGAACTCAGCGACGCAGAGGCCGCGCAAGTTGTGCGCAAGCAGGTAAAACAGCGCCAGGATTCGATCGAGAGTTTTGAGAAAGGCGGTCGTGCCGAGCTTGCAGCGAAGGAAAAAGAGGAATTGTTGATCTTGGATGCATATTTACCGCAGGCGATGAGTTCCGACGAACTGGCCAAGGTTGTGCGCGAGACAATTGCGGAGACTGGCGCCACGTCGAAGGCGCAGATGGGAGGTGTCATGAAAGCATTACAAGTCAAAGTGGCGGGTCGCGCCGATGGCAAGACTTTGAGCCAGGAAGTGCAAAAGCAGTTGAATAGTTGAGAGTGAAATCCTCGACTGCTTCAACCCTACGAGCGCTCTAAAGGCCAATCCAATGCTAACGGCCATTATCGTCGCTGCGGGCAGCAGCCGTCGCATGGGCTCTGATAAACTATTCGAGATAATGGCCGGTAAACCGGTGATCGCGCATACCATCGACGCGTTCGAGCTGGCCGATTCCGTCGGCGAAATCATCGTCGTTACGCGAGACGATCGATGCAATGAGATCCGAAAGCTCACGTGCAATCAAAGCTTCAAAAAAGTTCGGGCCATTATCGCCGGCGGAGAACGTCGACAAGATTCCGTCCGTGCTGGTCTGGAAAATCTCAGGCGTGATGCTCGCTATATTGCTGTCCACGACGCCGCGCGTCCGCTCGTCAGGCCGGAGCAAATCGAGCGTGTCTTTGAGCAGTGCCGGGTGCATGGGGCCGCGGCCCTGGCTGAGCCGATTAACGATACTCTCAAGCGCGCCGATATAGGCCATGCAAACGCCGCAAATCTTTGAACGCGCGTGGATCGAGGAAGCCTATCGCGATGTCTATGCAAAAAAAGTTTCTGTGACGGATGAAGTTTCCGCGGTCGAGCGACTCGGTCGCAAAGTTTTCCTTGTACCGAACGACGACTTTAATTTCAAAATCACTTACCCGCGAGATTTGCCGCTCGCGGAATTTGTTCTGAACCAACGGACGCAACATGCTCCGGGTGAGAAGCTGGGGCGACTTAAGTAAGCATGGGATCGACTGGGACGAGTGGCCGAATGAGCTCGGCTATGGCGGGAACGTCTTTTGGCTTAAAACGACGGCCGTGTCGTTTAATCTTTGCCATTTTCAATTCTTTGACGCGAAGGATTTGACCGTGTTTCCAAACCCAGACATCGGGGTTGTAGGGGCCGACCCGGCGCGGATCGGTCCAGGTGTGGATCGACAATAAATTATCGGTCACGGCCGCGGCGATGTGCATCGGACCGCTGTCCACGCTCACGACAAAACGCGCGGCCCGAATGAGCCAGATCAATTGGAGTAGCGAAGTTTGGTTGGTCAATTCGATGCAATTTTCAGGTGGCTCGATCTTGTCCCGCGATTGTCCGACAACGACCACGCGCGTCGGCGAAAACGCATGGCAAAATTCCTCGATTACAGCGTTCGAGAGCGACTTGCCACCGCCGCGGGCAAACGGGTGAAGAAGGATGAATGGCGGATAGTCATCAAAACGCGGCAGCGGATCGCCCGTCGGGATCGGACAACGAAGCGATTTGCCGACAGTGGCACCGGCGCATTCCGCCAGCTTTATATAGCGTTCCACCGCATGCGCCCGCCGATCGACCTTGGCGACGCGATGGTAAAACCAGCGCGAGCCTTCGCGCCCATCGCTCATTCCGTATATTTTTCTTGCCCCGCTGATTTTTGCGATCAGCGCGCTACGCAACAGTCCTTGGAAATCGAGCGCCAGATCGGGCCGCAACACGTTGGTTGTCTTCCACCACCGCACCAAATTCCCTGTCGCACCGAGACCGCGGAATTCGCGGCGGGGAAAGATGTGAACGTGATTGACATCGGAATTGCCGCGGAGCAGTGGCGCGAATTCCGGATTGATCACCCAGGTGATTTCAGCACGGGGATGAACATCGCGCACCAGCGCCACTGCCGGGAGAGCGTGGACGACGTCGCCGAGCGAACTCGGCTTAATGATCAAAATCGATTTCAGATTTGTCAGAAGTAATCAGCGCCCAATCGCAAGCCGCTCAGCAAGCAGCTGCGGCAAGCCGGCTTTAATGATCTTCTTTTGTGCAGTCTCCAGATCGTATTTCGCTCGCAGTTGTTCGACGGTGTGGTTATCAATGTCGTAAATGCAGTAGGCCGCGCGCCAATTTCCATCGCGTGGCTGTCCAACGCTGCCCGTGTTAATGAAGTATTTCTTGGTCATTTCGATGCGGAGGTGTTCGATCCTTTCCCGTCTTACTCCGTTATCGTCACGAATAAACACCATCGGCACATGAGTGTGCCCGAAAAAACAAACTGTCGTGTGCTGATAGGTGAAGCTCGCGGCCGCGTCGAGATTGTTAAAGACATAGCCCCACTGTGCCGGCGTATCGAGCGTCGCGTGGACGATAGTAAAACCGCGCACCAGTTGCTGTAATCGCAAGCCGCGGAGCCATTCCTTGTCTTCGTCGGTCAGATTGCCGCGCGTCCACTCAATGGCCCGCTCAGCAAGTTCGTTGAAATCGGTCGAGGATTCGGAAAGCGCCGCCTGCTCGTCGTGGTTACCCTTGACGATGGGGCAATCCATTTCGCGAATGCGTTCCACGCACTCATGCGGATTCGCATTGTAACCGACCACGTCGCCGAGACAAACAAAGTGTGTGCATTTGTGCTTGTGCGCGTCCACAAGCACGGCCTCGAGTGCTTCCAGATTGGCGTGGATATCACTGAAAATTGCGAAACGCATCGATCGAAAACATGCTACGGTGCACGATCGGGAATTCGTTCATCCTGCGGGATTCCAAGTTTGTTTTCGAGGAATTTCAGTCGTGTGATCAAAGTCGGCAGGCGTTCCTTCTCGCTCTCGTTATAGAGCTGACGCAGGCGGTCATACGCTTCGCGCTCCCGCCCCTCGCAGTAGGAGAGTTCATAGGCAGAGAAACGTCTGTTATAACGTGGCGCCCCGGGCAAGGCTGCGGCTTTACCGAAAAATTCAGAGGCGCGCTCGTGGTCTTTGTATTTTTCCCTATAGAGGCGGGCCAGCGTTTCGTAGAGCTGCGGGCGATCGGGATTATTTTTTATTCCGCGTTCAAGAAAATCTTTGCCGAGTGCAAAATATTCGCGCTGTGCTTTCACACGGAGCGCGAGGCGCGGCTGGGCGCGATCGTTCATCGCGGCCACGCTTGCATTCCAAGCCATATGCCATGCCGCCATGTCCCAAAACAAAATCGAGCGCGGTTGCAGCGTCGTGACGTGCCGGAACAACAGCAGCACCCGGCTCCATTCTGTCCGCTCCCAGGCGACATGCGCTTGAATGAACAGAGCATCGGCGACGATCGCTCGAAATCCGCTCAGCGCGGCGATGAAGCCGAGCTGTCCGAGTTTTTCACGCAGATCGAGATTAAATTCGACGCCACGAAAATGTTCTTGTCGATGGATGACAGCGAGATCGCGCTCGATTGGCAATTTGATCGCCCCGAGGACGATCAGAATTAGGAGGACGAGAAGGACACGCATTATAGTTCTTTCCCGTAAAAGACGAAGACAGCCAGCAATGTGTAGATCGTCGTATAGAAAATTCCAAGAACGGCGGTTTTAGCAAAGAGTCCCAGCGAAATCGCTGCACCGGCAACGATATCATCGACTAAATTAAAGGCCTGCAAGTCGGGAAAGATCAGGGCAACGACCGCCAAAAACCCATGCGTAATCCATCCGCTGCTGTGTCCCTGAAGCCAATATTCGCGCGCGGTCGCTTGCAAATGCCCGATGAAGTAAATGAAAGTCATGACGACAATCGTAAAGATGCTTGTCGTTGCGAAGGTTGATACAAAAAGTGTCAGCGCCGCGAGCAAACAGGCTTTTAGATAGATGACGGTAATTCCGGGAAAAAGATCTATGTTGAGCGCGGAGGAGCGGACGGCGCGGAGCGCATCATCAACTTGTTCGCGCGGTGCCTTGGACATTTGGCGCACAGTTTCGTGCAGCACGGTTTGTTCACGTGTGTAGAGCACAGCGAGAAACACCGAGCTCATTATCAGGGTGCTGATTGCGAGTAGTAAAAGCACGCCGGCAATTTTTCCGAGCAGATACTCGAAACGCGGCACCGGCTTGGCGAGAATGGTGTAAACCGTACGGTCCTCAATGTCTTGGGGAATGAGCCGCGCGGTAGCGACGATCGCGAGCAGGGAAGTAAAAATCGACATCGCGCCAAGCGAAACATCTTTCAGGATCTGGAATTCCTGCTGAAAAGTCAGCTGCGCCATGAAAATGGAGCTCCCAATTAACAGCAAGGCAAAGATCAACAAAAAATAAAAAACCTTTAGGCGCGTCAGTTCGGTAAGGGTATTGATCGTAATCGCGTAAACTCGCGAGAAAGAAAAAGCGCGATGTCGCGCCAATGCGCCGGTGTCGCTGCTCATGATTTGGGACGCTCGGTGGTCGCGTCGAGAAACAACCTTTCAAGGGTTGTTGTCGATTTTCGGCGCTCGATCAATTTCGCGTTTGATCGATTGATCAATGATTCGATTTCTTCGACGAGTTGGGAAGATGCATCCGCGAGGACAAGCTCGGTTTGATTTTCGATCGCGATCAATTCTTGAAGCCGCCCTTCGCGCACGAGCACGCCGTCGGCGAGAATGCCGACGCGGTCGCACATTTCCTGTGCTTGCGCCAGCAAATGCGAGGAAAGCAGCACGGTGATTCCGCGTCGCTTAAGGTCGACAATCAAATCGCGAATCTCGCGCGAACCGGCCGGATCGACGCCCGCAGTCGGTTCATCGAGCACGACCAGCTTGGGCTCGTGAATTAACGCCTGCGCAAGTCCGATGCGCTGCAACATCCCTTTTGAATAGGTACCAAGCCGCCGCTTACGCGCCTTTGTCAGGCCGACGAGCTCAAGCAATTCATCGATCCGATTTTTTAACTGGACGCCGCCGAGCCCGCAGAGCCGGCCAAAGAAACGCAGCGTTTCCTCGCCACTGAGATATTTATAGAAGTAGGGATTCTCCGGCAGAAAACCGACCGCTTCCCGGCTTTTAACAAGGCGGCTGTCACGACCGAAAATTTCCGTGCAACCGCGCGTTGGCGAAACGAGGCCGAGAATAATTTTCAGAGTCGTGCTCTTGCCGGAGCCATTTGGACCAAGCAGTCCGTAAACTTCGCCTGGTTCGACGCGAAGATCGAGGTCGCGTACCGCGACGATCGACTGCCGATGGAGGGGGACCGGGAAAATTTTCGTTAGACCCCGAACAGCGATTGCCGGATCAGTCATGGCGAATTTCAAAACCGTGGCCCGCGACCGGGTTTTGTAATTTGTTCTCCGTTTGATTGCGAATATGGGCGCGAAGGTCGCTCTGGCCAACGGCATCGAGGAACGCAAGCACTTCATCTTCTTCTCCGTTAATCTGAAGTTCCACGCGACCGTCAACCAGATTGCGCACCCAGCCGGTGATATCGAACCCTTTCGCTATATGTCGAATCGACCAGCGAAAACCGACACCTTGAACATTGCCTTCGTAAAATACCTGGAGCGAGATCATGCCATGAGACCAAACTGATCCTAAGAAAGACGCGAAGACGCGAAAGTCTAGTTGGCGAAAGCTCACGCCAGGCAAAAGGCTTGACCGAGTCTTACTTATAAGAATAGACGAGACAGAAGCTGCCCTCCTGGCCTTCAACCAGATTGATCGAAACGAAGTATTGGCCGCTGTTCGTCGGTGAAAAGCCGGCCGCAGCCTTTTCCCCGGCATTATAACCTTCAGTCGTGACTTGCTTGCCGCTCTCATCATAAACGCTCACCGCAATTTTCTTGGCCTGTTCAGTTGCGCCGGCGGAGAACCAATACTGATTTCCCGCATAGAGATTCACCGTGATGAGGGCGTGATCGTGCGGCTTGATCGTGCCACACCAATGACCGTCGCGTATCTTGAATCCCTCGTTTGTAAATGCGCCAGCGAGATCGAGTGCGGCTTTACGCGCCTCGACCTCAGTGTTCGTCTGGGCGCGCGCACCGATGCTGGTGGCGAGCAGGAAGATCGACAAGAAAATGGGAAGGCGGCGCTTCACTTTACGATCGCTTTATTCTCTATCTCTTCCATCACTTTTCCAACCGCTTCGTTGACTTTCCGCACTTCGTCGACGCTGGGTGCTTTGCCAATGGGGAAAGAAACGAGCTTCTCGATCCCAGTAAGTTGTTCGCTCACATTTTTGACCAGAGGCTCGCCGCGAAGTTCGGGTGAAATCTCACCGATTTTTGCCTGGATCAAACTGACAAGCGCCGGTTGCCGCAAAACTTTTGCGCTTCGTTCGTCATAATTTTGCATGATTGCCGCGCTGACCACTTGCGTCCCACGAACCCAGCCGCCCAAACTTACGAGGATGACCAGATCCTGGTCGCTGTGCGATTGCATCGACGATTTCACTTCATTTTGTGTCGCTTCCAATTCTTCCTGTAGCGTGTCCCATTCGTCATTTTCGGCAAATTCGTTAATGCTATTGCCGCGACTGAGCAGATTCTCACTTACTCCCAGCGCTTTTGAAAGCTTGATGATGTCTGACCCGATGTTTTTCACCTGCTGGCTGTCTTTGGCTTCGACCGCAATAAAGCCATCGGCGATCAAGCCGCCGAGGTTGAGTGCGATTTGCGCGCGGTTGCGATATGTCATCGACATCGGACCGCGATATTGACCCGACCAATTTGTTTTACCCGGCTTCTCGAGCGCCGCGAAAAGTTCCCCCGGCGTCGGGATGCTGATGGAGTCGCTTCTAACTGCCTTGGCAAGTTGATCAGTCGGGATACGTCCGATTTCCGCGGCAGCGGCGGCAAAAATGACGCTCATCAAGCCGATTGCGCCCCATGTTTTTAAACAAATCATCGGTCAGATTATCCGCACCTCGGCGAAATTACCAACGAGAATATCGGTCGCAAGAAAGAAGCTCAAGCGGCGCCGGTTCTTTGGCGGCCACGAAGATTAGTTGAACAGTGACCGCCCGTGCGCATGATTGCGCCGCGTAATCCTTCTGCGCTGCGATATCCTGCAATGTCAAAAACTTCGATTCGCAACATTATCGGCCGCGAAATTCTGGATTCGCGCGGGAATCCCACTATTGAAGTGGATGTGCGGCTTGAGAATGGCGTGCTCGGGCGGGCGGCGGTCCCAAGCGGAGCAAGCACTGGCGAGCATGAAGCATTAGAACTGCGCGACGGCGATAAGAGCCGTTACGGCGGCAAAGGCGTGAAGGAAGCTGTTGCCAATGTCAACGACAAGGTCGCGCCGGCTCTGAAGAGCTGGGATGCGCGCGACCAAAGAAAGATCGACGACAGGCTAATCGAACTGGACGGCACGGCGAACAAAAAAAATCTTGGCGCAAACGCCATGCTCGGGGTTTCACTGGCAGTCGCACATGCGGCGGCTGCCGCGGAAAATGTTTCGCTGTTTCGTTATCTCGGCGGGGCCGAGGCGAGGGTTTTACCGGTGCCGATGATGAATATCTTGAACGGTGGTGCGCACTCCGACGCGCCGATCGATTTTCAAGAATTCATGATCGTTCCTCGTGGCGCACCTACGTTTTCAGAAGCGCTACGTTACGGTGCGGAAGTTTTTCACACCCTCAAATCCGTACTGAAAGATCGACATCTTTCCACAGCGATCGGTGACGAAGGTGGGTTCGCGCCGCAACTCGATTCGGCCGAAGATGCACTGGACTTGATGATGGCGGCGGTGGAAAAAGCCGGCTACAAACCTGGCGAACAAATTTTTATCGCGCTCGATCCCGCCGCCTCCGAGTTCTACGACGCGGAAAACAATGCTTATGTCTTCAAGAAATCCGACGGCTCGAAAAAGACGGTGGAAGAGTTGATTAATTATTATGTCAATCTTTGCGTGCGGTTTCCGATCGTCTCGATTGAGGATGGCTGCGCGGAAAACGATTGGGACGGATGGAAAAAATTAACGGCGAAACTAGGAGACGAGATTCAGCTGGTGGGGGACGATATCTTTGTCACGAATGTCGCATTTTTGCGTAAAGGAATCGCCGAGCATGTGGCGAATTCGATTTTGATCAAAGTGAATCAGATCGGCACGCTCACAGAGACCCTGGCCACGATTAATCTGGCGAAGAAAAATAATTATCGCGTGGTCATCAGCCACCGCTCCGGCGAAACCGAAGATACAACAATCGCGGACATCGCGGTTGCGACTAACGCCGGCCAAATCAAAACTGGCTCGCTTTGCCGGACTGATCGCGTCGCGAAGTACAATCAGCTCCTGCGAATCGAGCAAGAACTTGGTGACAAAGCCGTATACGGCGCTAAGATGCGCTAAGTGGATCAGACCTACGGCGACTTCCGTGCGCGTCGCGAAGCCACAGTTTGGCAGCGACTTAACCGAATTCTTCGCGTTCTGCTCGTCCTCGCTGTGTGGCTGGTGATTCTGAGTTTGTTCGTTCCACCTTACAAAAGGCTCGTGCAGAGCAGGGCCGAAATCGATAACCTGCAAGTACAGGTAAACGAGCAGCAAACTTTGCTGTCGCGGCAGACTCGCGAGGTCAATATGCTCAAAACAGACGTGACGTATCTGGAAACAATTGCGCGCGATCGCCTCGATCTGATGAAGGAGGGCGAAACGATTTTTCGTCTTGAGCCGGCGCGGGCTGCAAAAGCGAAGGCAGCCAGCTCCGCGCGGCGATAGGACGGCTCACCTGAACCGCCTTGCTCGCGACATGGCAGCATGGATGAAGGCGATGGAGGTCAACTCGCGAAAGCTTTCGGAGTCAATCGCCCGAATCTTTGCGTCATCGTGATGCGGCGCTATCTTGCCGCATGGCCGTAGAAGTTCAACCGATCGATGCTGAAGACCTGAAATCGCGCGCGCGAGAATTGCGGAGGTTTCTTTGACGTCGAAAAGCTCCAAAAAAATCTAGCCGCGATCGAGGGGCGTATGGCCGCGCCCGATTTCTGGTCTAATCGTGAGCGCGCTCAGAGGGACGTTGAGGAAGTTTCCCGATTGCGCTCGCTCATCAGCCCGTTTCAAGAGCTGGAACGCGAAATTGAAGACTTTAATGCGTTGCAGCAGTTAACGACGGAAGAAACGGATGCCACTGCGCGCGCCCAGGCAGAAAAGGAGGTCGGGACTGAATACGCCCGATTACTTCACAAGCTTGAGGAATTCGAGCTGCGCCAATTTCTTTCCGGCGAGAATGATCGAGCGAATGCATTTCTCACCATTCATTCCGGAGCTGGCGGCACCGAGTCGTGCGATTGGGCCGACATGTTGCTGCGCATGTATCAGCGCTGGATCGAGCGAAGCGGTTTCAAATCACAGACAGTGGACATTCAACAGGGCGAAGAAGTTGGCATAAAATCGGTCACATTGCTCGTCAACGGTGAGTACGCTTATGGACATCTTCAGACCGAGCGAGGCGTCCATCGGCTTGTGCGCATTTCGCCGTTTGATGCTAACAAGCGGCGTCACACTTCCTTCGCGAGTGTCGATATTGTCCCCGAAATCGCCGATTCCGCCCCGATCGAGATCAATCCGGCCGATCTGGAGATCGACACCTTTCGTAGCGGAGGCAAGGGTGGCCAAAACGTTAATAAGGTCGAAACGGCTGTGCGGATTATGCACAAGCCGAGTGGGATCGTCGTCGCTTGCCAGGCCGAGCGCAGCCAGGGTCGCAACCGCGAACTTGCGATCAAAATGTTGAAGGCAAAACTTTACGAAATTGAGCAGGACAAAAAACGCGCCGAGATCGATCGGCAATATGGAGAAAAGGGCGATATCGCATGGGGCAGTCAAATCCGGTCTTATGTTTTCCAACCGTACCAAATGGTGAAAGACCATCGCACCGGTGCAGAGACGAGCAGCGTACAGGATGTCATGGACGGCAATATCGACATGTTTATCCAGGCAGAATTGCGCGGGGAGAAAGCGCCAAGGGAACGGGAAACGGAAGCGAGATTTGATACGTGAATTATTGCAGCGGCCGTCGCCGCGGCGAGCGCCGCTACAGCTGCACAAGCCGCAAGCGAAATCGTGCGTCAAATTCTCCGCCGTTATGCGCGCGGCAGCATGCCAGGCATGCAACCGCCCGTTTGATTCGGCGCACCCGCGGAAAATCGCGCTGACAATGTGGACATTTATAGAGATAATGCCGAGCACGTTCGCTAATTGGGAACGGAAGATTATGACAACGGGCTTCATCGCCGATCCCGAGACCACGGCAGGCGCTGCGCCATTCGGGTCCATGCGGCAAAATCCGCCGCCGGCCACCACGGAATTGTGCCAGGAGATGGGCGAGTTCATGGCGCAGGGTGCGGTCAATCTCGATGGCGCCATGGTCGGATAATCGCGGATTTAGCGAAATCAACTTCTCGCGAGAATCAGCACGCCCGGCCGCAGTTTTCAGACGCGGATTCCATTCCACACGAACCAAACTTGCGAGGCGCGCCGCGCCAATCTCGCGGAAAATTCCACGTGCCTTTTCTTCGAGTTCAAGATCTCTTCCTGCGCGTTGATGAACTGTCGATCTTTCGAAGGCGAATTGGAGCTGCTTACGCAACAGCATATGCGTCGCTCTTTGCCTCGGGTTTGGCGAGTCGCTCAAAGATTCGCGCGATTGCATCCGCCGCGCGATCGAACGGCGGAGCTGGCTCGTTCCGTCGGCAATCCCATCGCAAGCAAAACATGCGACGCCACGACTGAGCCGACCATGCAGGCCGAGCCGCTCGACGCGCAAACGCCTTCCAAATCGAGTGCCATCAACAGCGTCTCCGAATCGAAACCAGGGAAACTCACATTCAAAGTGTTGGCAAGGCGGTTTACTGGATCGCCGTTCTGCTGCGCCTCCGAAAAAATCCGAGTCACGCGTGCGCCCAATTCGTCACGCAATGCTTTTTCTCGCTCTTGCTCGTCCGCGGCAAAGAGAGTCGGTTGACCCAAGTCGTCAGGGCGGTTCGGCGAACCGCCGCTGCCTCGCAACGTCCATTCTGCAGCTGCTGCCATTCCCGCGATCGCAACAACGTTCTCTGTCCCGGGTCGCCGCTCATTTTCGTGCGCGCCGCCGAACATGATCGGCTGGATCGACAATCCCCTACGCAGAAAAAGCAGGCCTGCGCCTTTCGGACCGTAAAACTTGTGTGCGGCGAAACTTGCGGAATCGACCAGCGACAGGTCGGTGTCGATCTTGCCAAATGATTGCACCATGTCGCTGTGCAGCAAGACGCCGCGTTCGCGGCAGATTTCGGAAATCTGCCGCATCGGCTGAACCACCCCGGTCTCGTTGTTCGCAGCCATGATTGAAACCAAGCGCGTTTCGGGACGAACCGCGGCGGCAAGTTGATCAAGATCGACAATGCCGCGCTTAGATACACCCAGCCACGTCACTTGGAAGCTTTCGTGCTTTTCCAAATGCTCGAGGGCATTCAAGACCGCGTGGTGCTCGGCCTTATCTGAGATCACGTGGCCGCCGCGGGACATCGAGCATCTCGCCAGTCCAAGCATGGCGAGATTGCACGACTCCGTTCCGCCGCTCGTGAAAATCAATTCGTGGCTTTTGGTGCCGAGAAGCTTGGCGAGTTTATCGCGCGCATCATCGATCGCCGCGCGCGCCTCGCGTCCCGCCGCATGTACACTCGATGGATTTCCAAAATGTCGATCGAGGTACGGGAGCATCGCCTGGCGTGCTTGATCGCAAAGCGGCGTAGTCGCGTTGTAATCGAGATAAATCATTTTCTTTTCTTGCCTCTTGCTCGTGCCTGGCGATCGCTGCGTAGCAATGTTGCGCTCGTGACCGGAATCATCCGGTAAATCCTCCGCCGCGACCATTGGTTTTGTGCGGGTGCTTGGGCACGATTTGGAGTTGTTTCTCCTCATAATACACCAACGAATCTGACGGAACACTTTGGACGAGAAAAACGTTTCCCCCGATCGTGCTGCGTGCGCCGATTACCGTTTTACCGCCGAGCACGGTCGAGTTTGGATAAATCGTGACATCGTCTTCCACTTTGGGGTGTCGCTTGCCGCCTTTTTTGATTTTGCCGTGCTCGTCCTTTTGGAAGCTGCGCGCTCCAAGCGTGACGCCGTGATACAATTTTACCCGCGAACCGATCTCGCAGGTCTCGCCGATGACAACTCCCGTGCCATGATCGATAAAAAAATGCGAGCCAATCTTTGCGCCCGGGTGAATATCAATCCCGGTGCGGCTGTGCGCCCACTCGGTCATGATTCGTGGAATCAATGGCAGCTGTTTTAAATAGAGCTCATGCGCCATTCGCTGGATCGCGATCGCTTCCAGCGCTGGATAAGCCAGGATGATTTCCTCGTAGCTCTGCGCTGCTGGATCGCCCTCATAGGCGGCGTCAATATCCGTCCAAAGCATCTTGCGCACCTGCGACAGTTCTGACAAGAAGCAGCGCAGAATTTCGTCCGCCCGTCTTTCAGTCGTTTCGTCCGGCGGGATTTTGCCCAGGCTTCGGCAGAATTCGTTTTTGAGCCGGGCGTGTAAATTTCTTATTCGATTCCTGGTGGTCTCGGCCAAATCTTCGGAACTGACCACCGCCTCGCTGCGAAAGCCGGGGAACATCAAACTCATTAAATCGGCGCAAGCCGCCTCGATCGCCAGACGCGACGGCAGAGTGGCGGCGGCGTCGAGATAATTTATGCCGCCGGTTTCGCTATACGTCTGAAGCAGTTCATCAACCGCGTCACGCGTCGTCAAATCCATCGCAGAAGTATGCGACGGCTTCTTCGTCAATCAAAAAAGAAACTGCGTGAGTCTTGAAGCGTCGAACAGTTGGGAGGTCAAGCGTGACGTCTACATTTCGCGTGCGCTCACCCATTGCACAGCGAAACGTGCCACTTGACGTGCATTAGCCAGATTAAGCTTCTCTTTAATATGCGCCCGGTGCGTCTCGATTGTTTTTGGACTCAGATGCAAAGTTTTCGCGATCTGGGGGACTTCATTTCCTTTGCCAATCAATTCCAAGATCTCGAGTTCGCGATCGCTCAATCGCTCCGTCGCGTCCACTTCACCCCTAGAAGGGCCTTGAGTGAATTTCGTGATAGCTTGTGCCGCCATTGCCGGGCTGAGATAAGGGCGCCCGTTGAAGACTTCGTGGATTGCGTGGACGACATTGGCCATCGCTTCGTGTTTCATGACATAGCCCTTTGCTCCCGCGCGAAGCGCACGCAACGCGTAAAGCGACTCATCATGCATCGAGAGCACCAGAATTGGGAGCTTTGGAGATTCAGCGCGAATATTTTTGATCAGCTCAATCCCGTTAGCGCCTGGCAGGGTAAGATCGACAATCACAAGGTCGGGGTCGAGTTTGCGGATCACTTCCATCGCTTCCGCGGCGCTGCCTGCTTCGCCGCAAACCGCAAAAGTGCCGTCGGAATGGATCAATTGCTCAAGGCCTTTTCGGAACAGCGGGTGATCATCGACGATTACGATACGTTTCGCATCCTCCGGATCGCATTTTGGATTTTTGTTGGTCGACCTAACGCGTTTCATTTTGACCGCGCTAAATAGAGAGCAACTCGAGTGCCGCCGCGCTGCGGGCGCTTAATCTCAAGGCGGCCTCCGAGGCTGCGCGCGCGAGAGTTCATGATATGAAATCCCAGTCCGGGGGAGTTGTTTCTGCCAGCAGGCAAACCCACTCCATCGTCAGTTACGCTAAAGATGATCTTACCGTTTGATTGACTGATCTCAACCACGATCTCCTTTGCCTGCGCGTGTTTATGTGCGTTTATCACGGCTTCACGCAACAACCGATAGACATGAGAGGCGACAGCGTCGTCTCGGAGGTTTAATTTGGTTTTCAGTTCCAGGCGGCAAGGCGTTTTCCAGATTTCTCGAGAGACAAGATCTCGTAGTGCCGGTAGCAGCCGCGCTGCATCGATCTCCGCTGCGTGCAAGCCGCGGGCCATATTGCGCGCATCGATAGCAGCCTCATTCACCAACTCGGAAATCTTTTCAAGATCCTTCACTTCGATGACACGATGGTTTTTTAAGCGCAGGGCAACCGCGCGCGCCATGAATGCAACCGCAGTAAGGTGTTGACATAGTCCATCATGCAGCTCCTGGCCAAGCCGCTGTTGCTCGCGATCACCGATTTCGAGGATCTCGCCTTCAAGTCCTTTTCGGCGCTGGATCTCACGTCGCAATCCTTCATTCGCGGAACGTAGTTCAGAAGCCCCTTCCGTGATGTGCGCTCGCAAACGCAATTGCGCTTTGCGTAAGCCTGCCTTGCTTTTTTTACGACGCGGTCGGCCGCCTCTTTTCATTCGTGCCCCCCTTAATCAATCGCTGCCCAGCGCGTCGCCCGATGCCGGATTTTTAGAACTTCCTCGATCGAAGCCGCAGTATTCTTCAAGTTGCCTTCGCGCTTTTGCGTATTTTCGATGTTTACCGGTTCACAATATGATAACCCAACAAAGGCCGATGGCGAATCGCCTCAAAAATTGAATCAACGCTGCAGTCGTTGAAGGCAGGCAAGATGACAACCCGTTACACTGCGACGGGAAAGCAGTTGGCCAAACGATGTTCGACTACACGCCAGAAGCAGACCTCGACTGGTTCCGTTCAATGATGGAGGAGATGAATCCCGGAACAGAGGCCGGCATGAAGAAAAAAACTAAGTTAAGGTTCGCGAAAAGCGCCCGCCTGCTCGTGTCTCTCGATCACGTCGACCGCATTCTAGAAAACGTGAATCACGGCATCGTGTGAGCGGCTGAAAAACTTGGCGTAGCCAACTGCGGCGTTCGCAATCTAATAGCACAATCCCCAAACGACAGCGCGTCTCAACTGGATCAACGCAGCTGCGATCCGCGCTTCGAGACAATCGTCGCGTGTACTATAGGATTTTGTCTGATCAGACAATCATCCGCCGGCCCGATTGCCATTCCGCGGTGGACAAGAATAGGCTCGGTTTAATGCGCACAATTCTGTTCATTATTTTAATCGTCCTGTTGATCGGAGCGTTACCAACTTGGCCGTACAGTTCCGGCTGGGGATATTACCCAAGCGGCGGTCTAGGCCTGGTTCTCGTGATATTGTTAATCTTTGCTCTGATGGGACGTGTCTGAGTAGAATGGTTTAAGGAAATAGAAAGCGAAAGTCACTTTACGCTCGAACCCAGCGGCGAGGTCATCGCCGGACCCGCCGAAGAGTCGCTCCCGCCGGACTGACCTCGCAGCGTAAATCGGTTCCGTTGAATTCAACGGAATTCCGAAGAAAGCGAATCGGAAACATTGTGCTGCGCTTAGTGAGCTTCAGTGGCGCCCGCAATCAAAGGGCGATAAGTCAAAAAGATGGAAAGCCCAGAAACCAACAAAGCGCAAGCAACTCTCGCTATAGCAGCGGAGAGAAGACTGAGACGCGTGGATGCAAAGTGCCATCCGATTCATCAACATAGATGGGTTTGCCCGCGGTAAAGGTGGAATCGGCTAGTGACATTTCCGACGACGAGCGCGAAGCGGAGAGAGTCGCATCCCGTGCCCGCTTACGCGTCGCCGAACTGTCGCAGAGAACTTTCGATGTCCGGTCTATTGCCCTCACCGGTCTGTTTGTCCTGGCAGTTTTCTACACCCTTTACTTCATGCGCTCGATCCTGCTGCCGATAGTTCTTGCGCTGCTGCTGAGCTATCTGGTGAGGCCGATAGTGCGCGGACTCGCTCGATTGAAGATTCCGCTCCCGGTGGGGGCTGCGTTCGTCCTTATAGGACTTCTTGCAGTTGTCGGCTATGGAATGTCAGCTCTGGCGACGCCCGCCGTGGGATGGCTCCAGAAAGCACCGGCTGGTTTGGCGGAGCTGCAATACAAGCTCCTGCCGGTAAAAAAATCGGTGGCGCAAGTGACACAGGCGAGCGGCGAGATCGAGAAGCTGGCCACAGCCGATGCGGAAACTAAAACCGTGGAAGTGAAGCGGCATCCCATCACTGAGATGCTTTTCATACGAACGCCGGAGTTTATTGTGAGCGCTGTTCTGTTGTCGATTCTGCTCTATTTCCTACTCGTCTACGACCAAGTCTTCATCGCCAAGCTGGTCAAGTTGCTGCCCACGCTATCAGATAAGAAGACGGCCGTTGGCATCGCACACGACATCGAGGCGCAGATCTCGCGTTATCTCTTCACCATCACAGCGATTAATGCCTGCCTTGGATTGGCCGTCGGAACCGCCGTGGCCCTGCTCGGTCTGCGCAACCCGGTAATGTGGGGTGTGATGGTCGCACTGCTCAATTTTGTCCCTTACCTGGGCGCGCTGACGGGCATCATCTGCATGACCATCGGTGCCACCTTGAGCTTCGATAGCCTGGGGTACGCCCTGATCTTTCCTGCGGTCTATCTCGCTTTTGGCGCATTGGAGGGCAGTTTCATCACCCCATGGGTTATGGGGCGCTCCCTCACTTTGAATCCCGTCGTCATCCTGCTCTCGCTGACTTTCTGGGGTTGGATGTGGGGAATCATCGGCATCATTTTAGCCGTGCCGATTCTGGCCGCTTTCAAGATTTTCTGCGCACACATCAAACCGATGGAGCCGCTCGCGGAATTTCTTAGCTAACATAGCTCGCGAAAGGTGTGGCAGACGGTGTCGATGCTAAGAAAAGTCTGTGCCAGAGAAGGTTAATCATCGTCCTCTTGAGCCCTACCGCTGGATCTCGTTCCATTGCAGCGGAGCGATCTGCTGTGGAAAGTCTGCGCCATAGGAATGGAAGAAAGGCGTTTGGCGCGTTCCCGCTTCTTCGCGTCGGTTAGCGCGTCTGGCTTCCGTCGAAGCTGCATATAAGCCAGGATAGGAAGACACGAACCACCGAACGAGAAATACGCTCGCTCCAGCTAGTAACGGAATCGTCGCGCGTCCTATAGGATTTTGTCTGATTAGACAATCATCCGCCGTCCCGATTGTGCGTTTTCAGCAATCAGAGCAGACTCGTGCGCACACTAATCAGTAAACTCAGTAACTAAAGAAAGATACTATGGAAAAACAACGCAATCCGAACGAACCTATCAAACCTACGGCTACCGGACAAGAAGGCGGCCAACAGGGCGGTGGTGGACAGCAGGGCGGTGGCGGCCAACAGGGAGATCGCGAAAAGCAAGAACGTGAGCGCCAACAGCGCGAGCGCGAAAAGCAAGGTGGCCAACAGGGCGGCCAAGAACGCGGCGGAAGCCAACAAGGAGGTCAGCAAACCGGACGATAAGCCTTGGGTCTCGGCTTAGCCAGCGGCGGGAGGCGACTCCCGCCGCGTTATTTGCGCACAAAATCGAGTCGTCAAAGCCATTTTTAAGCGAAAGACGAGCACAGTCATCGGCTGATTCGATTCTTTCGTAAAGGAAAGGAGGTGAGAGATGCTAGGTTGGGCTGTAGTTTTTCTAATCATCGCAATAGTTGCAGCAGTGCTGGGTTTTGGCGGTATCGCCGCGGCGTCGGCGGGAATTGCCAAGTTCCTGTTCTTTCTGTTCCTGGTGATATGCGTAATCTTTTTTATCTTTGGCTGGCAAGGCAGGGGAGCCCCTTAAATTCAGGAGCGGCGCCTAAGCCAGCATAGGACTAACTGCTGCTGAATTCCAATCGGCTTTTAATTGCACTTCATGTGCAACTCCGCCAGAGGAAAGATCAAAAGGAACGTCGGAATCAGAAATGCGAGCCAGATTAAGACGCGAGCCGCGATTTCGCGCTTAGTTCGGCGGCGGTTGAGTCTCGTCGCACTGACAGGTCTGGTTCCAGTTCGCACAGTATCTCCGCCGTTTCGTAATCTTAACAAGCCTCGGTGGTCGTTAAAGGCTACTGCCTTGGTGCTCCGCGGTCTCGTTTCTGGCGCACCCACATTTTCAAATCTAGAACAGGCAAGAAATTGACGATTCGCTCTGGTGGAATTTTGGCTTTTAGTGCAGCAGCCAGGCCAAGCTCAATAAACCCCAACTGCCATGGATGATGGGCATCGGTGCCCAGCGAAATGCGAGTTCCATGCTCTCG
>QHMQ01000086.1:6516-15959 GCA_003217835.1 Verrucomicrobiota bacterium | reverse complement strand
ACTGTCCGGAGAAAATCTGTGTAAATCTGTCATTTGTGGACCTTAAGCTCGCATGAAGTCACATTACGACGTGGTCATTCTCGGCGCCGGCCATAACGGGCTGGTGGCGGCGACTTATCTTGGGCGCGCGGGGTTGAGCGTGCTGCTCTTGGAAAAGAACGATTACATCGGTGGCGCGACGACTTCGCAGAAAGTGTTCCCCGATTATGACGCGCGGTTATCGCGTTATTCGTATCTCGTCAGTTTGTTCCCGGACAAGATCATTCGTGATCTAGGGTTGAATCTCAAGCTGCGTAGACGTGCGACCGCATCGTTTACGCCATACGTGATGGCTGACCAACATAACGGCTTGCTCTTGAGCAACGTGTCGGAAGAAACGAGTCAGCAGTCGATGTTCGAGCTGACCGGAAATCACACGGAGTACGAGCAGATGAAGAAGTTTTACAATCTCTCACGCGTTTTTGCCGAACATGTCTGGGACACGATGCTGGAGCCGCTCGTTGCGAAAGAAGATTTTCGGCGCCGGTTCGATGTCGATGATGTTTCACGTGAGGCCTGGCGCAGTTTGGCCGAAGAGCCGCTGGGGCGCGCGATCGAACGTTATTTGCAAGACGATCTGGTGCGCGGCCTCGTGCTCACCGACGCGAAGATCGGCGTCTTGACGCATCCGCACGATCCGTCGCTCGTGCAGAACCGGTGTTTCCTTTATCATCTTATCGGCAATAAAACGGGCGAATGGAAGGTGCCGGTCGGCGGGATGGGCGCGGTCGCGCGCGAGTTGGAACAGGCGGCCCGCAAAAGCGGCGCCGAGATGTTAACGAATGTCGATCTTCGCGCGCTGGATCTGACCGGGCAACAGCGCAGCGTCGAATTTGAGGTCGACGGAAAACGAGAAACCGTCGATGCCCGATTTCTTCTGGTAAACTTTGGCCGGAACGTGCTGGCGAAGTTTGTCGGTAAACTATATCAGCCAGATGCCACGGACGAAGGGTCTGTGTTCAAGATCAACATGCTCTTACGGCGATTGCCGAAGTTGAAAGCGAAAAAATATTCGGGGCCCGAGGCGTTCTGCGGGACGTTCCATAGCGACGAAGGCTACAAGCAAATGAATGCTAGCTATGATCAGGCGGGCCAGGGACGGTTGCCAAACAAAACACCGTGTGAAGTCTATTGCCACACACTGACCGACGACAGCATTCTTGCGCCGGAACTGCGAGAAAAGGGATTCCATACGATGACACTGTTTGGACTCGATACGCCGTGGCGTTTGTTTGCGCGGGATAATAAGACGATGAGAAAACTCGCGGAAAACAAATTCCTCGAGAGCATGAACCAGTGGCTGGAGGAGCCGCTGGAAGATTGTCTCGCCGTGGCGCGCAACGGGGATCTCTGCATCGAAAGTAAAAGCCCGGTTGATATCGAGGACGCGCTCGGGATGTACCACGGCAACATTTTCCAAGACGCGCCGACGTTTCCATTTACGGAGAAAAAATCGCAGATAGGCAAATGGGGCGTCGAGACGGAGTTTGAGAATGTCTTTCTCTGTGGCTCGAGCGCGCAGCGCGGCGGCGCAGTCAGCGGCATTCCGGGGCACAATGCAGCGAAGAAAGTGCTGAGTGTAACGGGACAGAGCTGAGAGTTGATCGTTGAAGACGGGCGCTCGCATCAAACGTCAAACCTCGAACGTCAAATATGCCATCGGCCAATCCAGCTGACGTCGCGTCGATCGACGCAATTATCACGGCCGCATACGATTCAATTTCGGGTCCGCCGGGCAAACGTGATTGGAATCGAGAGCGCTCATTGTTTATTCCTGGGGCGCGTTTGATTCCAACGGCCGAAAATGCCGGGGAGAACAGCCTCGGCGGCGAGATTGCGCCGCAGATACTGGACATCGACGGTTTCATCGCGCGCGTCGGCGATTATATCGAAAAGAATGGATTCTTCGAAAAGGAAATTGCGCGTCGCACCGAGCAGTTCGGTCACATCGCGCATGTTTGGAGCACGTACGAGTCGCGCCACAAAGGCGACGATCCCAAACCGTTCATGCGCGGAATCAACAGCATTCAGTTGTTCCACGACGGCAGTCGCTGGTGGATCGTGACCATCTACTGGCAGCACGAGAGTCCTGAACAACCCATTCCAGAAGAATATCTCGAAACAGAAGATTGAAGGAGCTGCTAGTCGAGAATTTAGCGAAGTGCCTCAAAATTGATCCCGTGCTGGTTGGAGTCGGCGACGGGGAATAAAAGCGAGAAGGGTACGTTTTCTGGGATGGTGGCGTTATCGGCTGCGGATGCGCGTCCCGGTAACATTTTGTGCCGAAGCCGAGCGCGAACGCGAGCAAGACAAAAGCAATGACGCGCTTTTCCTCTCGAGTGAGAACGAAACGCTGCCGGAGCGTCTCAAATCGTAAACGCCAACGTCGCTTCAATTCGTCGGTTTGTCTTTGATTCTGGGTCGAACGTGCACGGAGCGATACTTTCCCTTAATATTAAAATCGTAGAACCGTGTCCTCGACTCCGCCGACATTAAGTCGCGATAGACAGAAGGCGATACATCGAGATACCGATACACCGCGCCGTTCGCGAATTCGATTTCGAGAATGTGACGGCGTTTGCTGTAGCCAACCCTCGCAATAGCAGTTGAATCAATCGGTTGTCGCGGAATGTGGGAAACGATCGGCTGCGAATTATTGGATTCAGGCGGATCAGCACAAGGGGCTGACGCAACAGCAGCCAGTGTTCCGAGGAGAACCATGATCCAAATGCGTCCCATGATCGCAGATTGTTTTAGCTTCCGCTCGATATGTGGTCGAGCAAACTTGTACTCGGATCAGGACGGCGCGCGGCGGGCGCGCCATGTCATTATCGTCCGAGCGGCGTCGTAACGTCGGTGCCCGGCGGCGGTGTGAATTCGAATGTCGAAGTAGGAAGCGGAGCGCGTGTTTGATTTGAATAGCTGGTCACAATCCGATCGCCATTCAGCTGCAACATTTCTGTGCGCTCGGCCCTCAAGTTGTCATTGATGCGCAGGTTGAGTTTTTGAAAGACCCGTTTCATTGACGGCGTGCGCGGCGTCAGCTCCAGCTCATAGCCGTTGCCGATCTTCGTTGCATTGATGGCGAACGTGTTTTCGACATCTTCGAGATTTAGCGCCGAATTGATCGCTGCAATAACCGAATCGAGCGGTGAGCGTTTGCCCAAAGAATAACGCTCGGCGGATTTAAAGTTCGGATAATAAATCCAAAGCTGATGACCGTCGCTCACCGTCAAGCTGGGCGAATTGCCCTTCACTTCGCGGCGAAATTTTTTCGGCGGCTGAAACCAAACCTTGCCTGAATTCACGACCGGTTTCTTCATCAAATGCAAGAACCGTTCTTCCTGAAAATCGGCTTGGGTGATTCGGTTTTCCCGAATTCGCGCGAGGAGAGTCTTGAGCTCGGCGGGAGAAAGCGGCCCAGGGCCGGCGAGGATCGTAGACGAAATGAGACTAAGAATTATTGGAAGAATCCTTCGCATGAGATTATCGATCTTAGCCCATTTGGACCTAATCTTTGCTTGAAGATTTCGGTTCTGTTGCCGCCATCGCAGGCAGCGTAAAGAAAATCGTCGCAACCAGGCTCCAAAAAATGCCGATCGCGCAGGCACTGCCCAGGCTACTCAACGACGGATTGCGCGCCAGCACGAGTGAGCCAAAGCCGCTAACAGCGGTTAATCCGGCGAGCAACACCGGCTTCACCACGCCCGCAACATCGTGCTCGATCTCATGTGTCTTCTGCCAGACCAGCACGACGTAAATTCCGTAGTCTACTCCGATCGCTAGGACGAGACGAAAAGAAAGCACATTGAGCAAGTTCAAATCGATACGCAGCAGTTTCATCGACGCAATCATCGCTCCGATCGCAAACGCGAGCGTGATGACTTGGATGACCCAGAGGCGCAAGTTGCGGTATAAAATCGCGAGCAGCGAAACGTCGAAAATCGCCATCAACGCGCTAATGATGAGGAGTTGCCGGTGTGACCATGGCAGCAAATCGGCAAGCGCGTAACTCCAGCCTGAGAGGGTCATTGGAATCCCCGTCACCGGGAGATCGCCTCCAAGATTTACTCGCTGCGCATATGTGGAGACTGGTTCGTTGGTAGTAACAAAGCCAGTGGTAAGCAGCGGATCTTGCCCGAAATAGCGATCAACCAAAAACCACCAGCTCGATGACGCTGGCAACTTTTCTCGCCAATTCGGCAGAGGAGCGTTCGGATCGACCAGATGTTGCAAATTATCGAGCAGCGTAAAAGCCGGTGCGAACGCGTCGCGGCTGAATCCTTCGGTATCGAGTGTTTGGTCGAGTGTTTGGCGCGCCGTTTGAAAATCAATCTCGCTCAACTGTTCGCGATTTCGTTGCATCGACTTTGGCGAAAGACAAAGGGCTGCGGGCGTGGAAAAGCTTTTGATTTTGCCCGCAGTCTGAAGCTCGCTCCAATGTGCGGCAATTTTCTGCCAGTCGTCGTGCAATTCTTGCGGATTGCTCGCCTGCACGATTGCCAACACCGGCTCCCAGCGCATTGGCATTTTGTGCATGATCGCTTGAAGCGCGCGACTGGCACGACTGTTTTTCGGTTCCAGCGAACGTGTGCTCGCCTCGAAGTGAAGCGGTGGGACAGGCGATAATCCGATTACGGTCAGCAGCAACAAAAGCGCGCTTGCGAAAATCAACATGGGCGCCGGGCGCTCCACACTCCAGCGCACATATTTTTTTACCATCTCGAAGACCCAATCATGACGGAGGGGCGGCTGCCGTTCGCGAACGAAAAGAAATAAAATCGTGCACATAAAAAGGCCGGCAAAGAAAATGCCGATGGCGATGAGCACACCGAGCTGCGAGAAGCCCATCGATCCGCTCAGGATAAGTGCCAGAAATCCGACCGCAGTAGTGAGTGCACCAAAGAAAACCGCGCGACCAAGCTTTGCAACCGAGGTGGCGATGCCTTGACGATGTGATTGTCCGTCGATCCGTGCTTGCTGATAACGTCCAAAGGTGAGGATGGCGAAATCAACGCCGAGGCCAACGAGAATGGCGCAAAAGCCTACGCTCACCATGCTGAGTTGTCGAAAAATGAGAAGGCCGAGCGTAAGCGCCACCAGACACGAGAGCAGCAGTGAAAATCCCATGCCGAGCAACGGCAGCCATCGACGAAAACCGATGAAGAAAATGCTGCCTACCAGCACGACTGATCCGAGCAACGTTGCGACAATGTCGTAGCGCATGCTCAGGGAGATTTCGGCCACGTACGCGGAACGTCCGGTCACGAGAATTTCCAACCGGCCGCCATTCCAGCCTTCGCGTGCGTTTGCGCGAAAGGCGTTTACCTGACGCATCAAACGCTGGCACGCGAATGCGCTAATTGATTCCTGGTTTGTCACCGCCAGGAAAACCCGCATCGTGCGGTCGGAAGACGCGAGCGGCTGGTCTTCTTCGATCGCGGTGCTTTCTGCAAAAGGTTTGAGCGCCGGCCCAATTAGACCGAGCGGATCGAACGCCAGCTCGAACTCCGGTCGCGGCGATCCTGCCTCAATCTGTTGATGCAAGCGATGCAGGCGATCGCGAATCTTCTGCGGCTGCAAAATCGAGATCGTCTCGTTGAAAACGCCCGGTTCCAGGTTCAAGAGCAACGGCACCGCGATTGATTGAAGATCGCGGATTCCATCAGGCGTCTGCATCGGCGAGCCCGCAAGTACGCGCGTGCACCAGGACTGCTGCCGTAATTTGTCAGCGAACACCGGCGCGAATTCTTCCAGTTTTTCGACATCATCGGGGGCACAAACCAGCGCGAAAGTGAGCTGCCGGGTTTGCTCAAACTCGCGATCGTAAATTTTTAGCCCTGCGACCGAACGAAAACTCGCTGGCAAAATGTTGAGCACATCAGAGTCAAGTCGCAACTGGGTGACTAGGATTGCGATGCACCCGAGCGCGAGCACGGCAACGCTGCACCAAACGAGCGTACGTCGCTGCGTAACAGTTCGCGCGATAACATCACTGATCCGCATATTCGGTGGCAAAAACGAAACGCCGATAGTCGCGTTTCAAACCTGACAGGTCAAAAACGAAACAGAAAAGTTTCGTTGCCAGCGATGTATCGCACCGATTGTCGATCTTGCGAGCCAACGAGTTTGTCTCGCACTCCGAGCCAGCCGCGCAATTGTTGCGGCGCGCGATCAATGGGGCCCGACCAACTGCTTCGTGCGAGCGGGCCTTTGACTTCGGCGAAGCTGGCGTCCTGCCGCAGAGATAACAATGGTGCAACCGGCCCTTTTGAAAACGTCAGCTCGAAATCGCCATTTTTTGAAAAGCGAATAAGGACATCCCCGATGAGCGTCGTTTCCGGCGCGCGATATAAAAGTTGTCCGTTGCGCACCCGCCAATCGCCGGCCGGTTCGGCAAATTGATGCCGCGAGGTTGTTGCACAGTTTGTTAGACCGATAATCGCCAGCGCGATAACGACGGCGCGCAAGATCGACATTACGCCTAAAGAATCGCGCCGACCGCGTCGGAGGCGACTTTGGGGTCTCCCTTTTTCGGCACGAGCGAGAGCCGCGGTGAGAGCGCGAAGAAACGTTGCGCGTTCACAAAAAAATAAAACAGCCACATGCGCCACTTGATGGCGAGACTCTTTCCTTCGTTGCCCGCGAGCACGGCGTTGACGGCGGCGGCGATTTGCATCGTGTCGGTCGGATTGAGAAACACTTCGATGAATTCTTTGCCACGGCGATACCACGCGTTTACGAACGTGAGATAGATGTCCATAATGTAATTGACAGTGCGTCCGTACGTTCTGAAAAGGCGACGCTTGTGCGATTCGTCGCGCAAAACCTCGTCCAGTGTGTCAGCGGCTTTTTCGGCGGACATGATTGCCAAAAAAACGCCGCTGCTAAAAACTGGATCGATAAATCCGGCGGCGTCACCCACGAGCAGCCAGCGGTCGCCGAAAAGTTTCGTGTTCCGATACGAGTAATCGCCGGCGGAATAAACCGGCGAGACCCGCTCGGCTCTTTTCATTCGCTCGAGCACCATCGGCTGTTCGTCGATGCATTTCTCAAGCGCCTCTTCCGGTGAAAGTTTCATCGCGCGAAACGTGGCCGTGTCCATTACCACGCCGATGCTCATGCGCGTGACCGTTAGGGGAATCATCCAAAACCAGCGGTCGAGGCCGCGCACCATGCGGATGAGTGTGCCGTCAATGCCCTCGGGGCGATCGACATTTTCGTAATGCGCGAAGACAGAAAATTTCTGCAGATGATTGTACATCTTTTTGAATTTGAAAAAGCTGCCGAGCATCGTTTGCCGGCCGCTGCAATCGAGCAGATAGCGAGCTTCGATTGTCGATCTGGCGCCACCGGGCGTTTCGATGTCGATCTTCGCGCGATCGTTTTCGAAAGTGATGTTCTTCACGTCTGTTTCTTCGCGAACATCAGCGCCGTTTTCGCGCGAATGATCGAGCAGGAGCTTGTCGAATTCGGAGCGAGTGACTTGATAGGCGCGGTCGCGACGCGAACGAAAACCGTCTTTGAAATAAAACTTCGCGCCTTTGGTTCCGCAAGCCGCGACAATTTCGCCGCCGAATTTCGGCAGAAATGTGCGGTCAAGTTTTTCGCGCAGGCCCAGGCGATCGAATGTTTGTGTGCTAAAAGGCAAGAGCGATTCGCCGATGTGAAAGCGTGGAAATTTTTCGCGCTCGAAGACGATCACGCGCCGTCCAGCGCGCGCAAGCAACGCGGCCGCAGTGCTGCCAGCGGGTCCGCCGCCGATGATAGCGACGTCGTATATGTCGACCTTCATTTCGGGCTAAACTTATCGGGGAATTAGCTCCTTTGCCAGCCAGAGATTAACAGAGACAAAACAGACAATGGAGGTCCAGGAGGTGATTGGCGTGTGCTTGCGTCATCTTAATCTGTGCTAATCTGTGTTCGTCTGTGGCAACACCCCTTTAGGTTGCATCGTGATATGAAATTAATTGATCGATTTCTCAGCCGCGAATTGCTCGTCAACGTGCTCTTCGCCATCGCGGTGCTGAGCCTCGTGCTCGTGGTGGGCAATATTTTCCGAAAGCTTCTCCCGTTGCTGGTGAATCATGACGTGCCAATGGAATACCTGATCACGTTCATCGCTTATGTGATGCCCTTTTCGCTCATCTTCACGATTCCCTGGGGGTTGCTGACCGCGATCCTGCTCGTATTTGGGCGGCTCTCCGCTGACAATGAGCTGATCGCGCTACGCTCAAATGGTGTGAGCATATCGCGCATTTGTATTCCGCTTGCGGGAATTGCTCTGCTTTGCACGGGGATCTGTTTGTGGCTCAACGTGCAGGCTGCGCCGGCCGCGCAGGAAAAATTGCGTAGCACCATTTTCGATCTCGCTACACGCAATCCAATGGCGCTTTTTGGCAGCGATCAAGTAATCGATCAATTTCCAGGGCGAAAAATCTACGTGGGCAAGAAAGAGGGAAACAAGCTCGAGAACATCACTGTCTTTGAAATGAACGACAATTCACTTGCGGTAAAAGTCACTTACGCGCGCACTGGCATGCTCGAGGCCGATTTAGCGAACAAACAGATTCTCATGCATCTTTATCAAGCGCGCTATCAGGCGCGAGACGAAAAGAATCCTTTGGACCTGACAAAAATTCGCGATGGAATCAATATGGCGGAAGGCACGTTGCCAATCAGTCTCGAGGAATTGTACGAGAAGGAGAAAAAGCGGCCGAGCCGTTCCGCATTGTCAATCGAACAACTGCTCGAGCAATTGAAGAGTGAAAACCAACGCGAACGCAGCGCGAGCCGGACTGAAATAAACAAACGCTTTTCATTTCCGTTCGCTTGCATCGCGTTCGCGATTATCGGCGTGCCGCTTGGCGTCACTGCGCACCGCCGCGAGACTTCGATTGGTTTCGCCATGGGCTTAATCGTGGCCGTCAGCTATTTCCTCTTCGTCATCATCGGCGACACGTTGCGAGGAAACCCGAAAGTGCACCCGGAGCTGCTCGTTTGGTTTCCGAACGTTCTTTTTATCGTGCTCGGCGCGTTCTTGTTTCGGCGACTGGCACGACAGTAAGTTAATTAACTATGGTGGGAAAAGATTCAAACTCGCCGGAATGGTCGAAACGCTCTGTTCCCCCGTGGAGGATTAGAGTTTGCCTGAACTGCATATTCGCGGTGTCCGTCATCTGTAGCCCCGGCGCGGCACAAACCAAAGCTGCATCCCAAACAGACTTCGAAGCCACTGCGCGAATCTTCGACTATGACGCAAAACAGCCGCTCGACATCCATGACAAGATCATCGAAGAATTCAGCGATGGAACCCTGCACGACATCACATACGCTAGTCCGAAAGGTGGGCCTGTTGCAGCATACCTAGTGGTCCCCAAAGGCAAAGGGCCGTTCGCAGCGGT
>QHMQ01000086.1:5900-6453 GCA_003217835.1 Verrucomicrobiota bacterium | reverse complement strand
GGACCGTCCGTCACCATGGCGAAAAACGGTAGACCACTTCGATAGGCCGGAGGTGGACCGGGAGGCTGAAATCCAGGCGGTCATAGATCTTCGACGCGGACTTGACCTGCTGCTGGCACGCCCTGATGTAGATCCCCAGCGCCTTGCCTATGTGGGTCACAGCTACGGAGCGCAGTGGGGATCCATTCTTTCAGCCGTCGACAAACGCATGAAGACCTCCGTACTAATGGCCGGAGTTGCCGAGATTGGCGACATTCTCTTGCGCAATAACGATCCCAGCCTGGTTGATCTCCGCAAGGCCCGTCCCGCAGGCCAACTCGAAAAATATTCACAGGCCACCGGCGATATCGATGCGCTCCATTTCGTAGGGCACGCCGCTCCGATTCCGTTGCTGCTTCAGTTCGCCAACTACGAGCAATACTTTGATAAGACCTCCATGGAACACTATGTGGCCGCTGCGAGTGAACCCAAGAAGGTGCTCTATTACGATACCGGCCACGACCTGAATGACCCTCAGGCACTGGAGGACCGATACAAATGGCCTGCGAAATAC
>QHMQ01000086.1:0-5848 GCA_003217835.1 Verrucomicrobiota bacterium | reverse complement strand
CGACGCTGGAACGCAGAACTCAGGCCTAACCTTCTTCCGCTGCCGTTCCAAGGGAAAGCGAAGCTGGTTCGAGCCAACGATAACGCCGGCTTTGGAATAAGGTCGGACGAACGGCAAGTGCATCCCACAAACAGGCAGCCACGCAGGCCAGCACTAGTCCCGAGGCATATGGTCGCAGAACATTGAGGAGCTCGATCGCCCCGAGAGTTGAATGCAATTTCTTATCGATCAGCATCACGTGCGCGATCATGGTCAGGCTCGCGAACGAAATAATAAAATGGAGCACGCTCAACCTGATGCTCACAGCGAAGGCAACGGCGCTAACGACAGCGCCCCACATGAGATAGCGCTCGTGCATCTGGCCCAGCAGCGCGAACATTAGCAACCAAGGCATGGCAATCGCGATCAGCAACCGGGGATCGCGATCGTGAGCGTGCTGTGCAACGCCACGTGCGCAGAGTGCTAATGCGCCTAAGTAAAGCAAGCGCAACATCCATTGCAGCGTGATGGCGAAATGCAGAGATCCAATCTGAGCCGACCAGAAGACATCCTTCAGCGACCAGCCGAGATTCGAGAGAAGCGATGGGAGATTGTAGCAGGAACTAATGAAAAGGTAGGGATAATGCTCGCTACCATATACAAAGCCGATTTGCAGCCACGCGAAGCTGCCGCCATCAAAGGCACCAATGAGAAATACCGCGAGCGCAGTGAGAATGGCGATCCACGCTCCTGGATGCCGCGACCTGTGCCGCAAGAAGAGTAACGAGCTAACGCCAGCCACAAGCGAGACGGCAATCCATGCACCTGGATTGCGCAGGAGCCATGGGGAAACTACCAATGCCACCATTGCCGTGAAACCAGCAAGCATGTGCATCGCGCGGGTCCATTTTTTTTCCCATAATGGCCAGAGGAGAAAAAAAGGCGCGACGAGTAACAACTGCCCTTTAAACATTGTACCTGCGGCCAGGAGGCAGCCACATGTAAACCAGCGATTCTTCAAGGCGCCGAGCGCGGCGAACAGATAGAAAGGCACGATCCACACGTCCCATTGTGGCCAGCCGTGCGCATCGAGAATCAGTGAGGGGTCAAGCCACACCACAGCGGCCGCGGCCAAGCCGCAAATCCAAGCGCGATGTTCCGCCGGAAAAATCCGCCAAAACCGCGCTGTCATTCCACCGGTTGTTCGCCGCAGCCAGAAACGGACGAGGAGGAAAATCGCCACTGCGGAAACCAATTCGCAGAATAGATTCATGTAGAGCAGCGGTTTGACGTGCTTTGGGTGTCCGTCATCGACTCCCGGGAAGTCACTGCGCACCTGCTTCGCCCAAATCGACATTACCAAAAGTCGCAATGGTGGATAATCGAGGCGGTAATCATTTTCGTATGCCTCGCGCTTCACCCGGTCATAGAGTGCGAAATAGCCGCGGACGAATGCCGTCCAAGAATTAGCAGAGGCTTCGTCGGGCGATAATCGACGAGCTTCCGCCAATGTTTCGCTGCCCCAGTAAAAGCCGTTGACGATATCGTGCTGGAAACGAACGTGCCTCGTTTCGTCCCAGGTCCACCGGCGCAATTGCACACCGCCGAGGAAAAGCACAGCGATGAAAGACGCAACCAGAGCGCGCCGGACGGGTTCGCTGGAGAATAGTCGTCTAAAGAACGCCCGAATGGCCATCGGTTACCCTTACGCAAAGACAGCAGTTGGATTCGAAAGGTTACGAAAGTTTGTTTCGGGAAGTGTCTCTTTGCATTGGCTCTTGGCTCCAGCGGTAGGATTCGAACCTACGACCAATCGGTTAACAGCCGACCGCTCTACCACTGAGCTACGCTGGATTTTTTGTGCGGCTCGAGAGGGCGTGAACTTTGCGCAGCCGAGTCGGCGCGGCAAGTGATTTGGTTGCGGGGGCGGGATTTGAACCCGCGGCCTTCAGGTTATGAGCCTGACGAGCTACCAGGCTGCTCCACCCCGCGTCTTGAGGAAATCAATATCGTGGAACGCATTGTGAAATCAAACGCAAAAATAATTGCTTGAGCCAATTTTGCGAAATTCTTCGTTCTCACTCAGAATCACGATTAATTGTAAGAACCAGAGATGACTTCTATCACGCCTCAGAATGGAAAGATTCTCGTCGGGACCGCAAGCTGGTCCGACCCGGGTTTTATTCAGCATTGGTATCCGAAAAAGCTGCGCCCGCATGAGCGACTTAGTTGGTACGCGCAATATTTTGAGATGGTCGAGGTAAATTCGACGTTTTACTCCATTCCTGATTTGCGAATGGTTGAGCGTTGGTGTGCTGCTACGCCCGACGGGTTCATCTTTGACGTGAAACTGCATCGATTGCTTTCGCGTCATTCCGCGGCTGCGAAATTTTTGCCGGCGGATTTGCAACGATGCCCGGAAATCGACACCAAGGGGAAGGTACAACTCACGCCGGCGTTGGAAGAGGCATTAGTAGAAGCTTTTTTACATTCGATATCGATCGTGCGCTCGGCCGGGAAACTTGGTCCCCTGCTTCTGCAGCTTTCGCCTGCGTTTTCACCTTACAAGCACAAGCTGGTAGAACTTGAGCATTTGATCGACATGCTGCGCGATTATCAATTGGCGATTGAATTCCGAAATCGCAACTGGGTGATCGGCGAGCAATTGAGAGAAACTGTCGAGTTTCTCGAACGGCATCGCGCGACTTTCGTTAACGTCGATGCTCCGGCGGCGGAGCATTTCACCATTATGCCGTCGAATCTGAATGAGATCGCAAATCCGCATCTGGCCTATCTGCGGCTTCACGGGCGCAATGCTCATGGCTATCTCACGGGGAAAACCGTAGCTGCACGTTTTGATTATGATTACACCGATAGCGAGATCGCCGAAATAGCGGAGCGAGGCAAAAAGCTCGCCCGAACAACACGCGAATTGCACGTGATTTTCAACAACAATAATCTCGATTACGCGCCGCGAGCGGCAGTGCGTTTGCGTGTGGCGCTTGGACAGTTGCTATCAACTCCTCCGCAGACACCTGAGCTATTTTAGTTTACGCTTTGGAAGTGCCGGAATCACAGCCAGTGGCGGACCCAGTTTACGAATCGCGATTGCCTGGGCCATTGGCGCGACTTAAGCGCTGGCTGGTTGCGCATCACATGACGCTGATGACCATCGCAGACACGCCACACTCCGTCGCGCTTGGTTCGGCCATCGGAATTTTTTTCGGTTTCACGCCCCTGTACCCGCTCAAGACGTTGTTGTCGATCGCCGTAGCATGGATTTGCCGGTGCAATAAGATCGCCGCGGCCATTTTGGTGACTCTGCACGATGTGGTGATTTGGGCGATGCCTGCGATCTATTTTGCCGAATACCATTTAGGGTGCTGGAGCTTGCATCGCCCCGTGGCGCATCGTGTGCGTTTCCGGCAATTTGGGCTGCACGATTACCTGGATTGGCATGTATTTTCGCGGGTCGTTTGGCCTACGTTTTGGCCGGCGTTTGTTGGCTCACTGTTCCTCGCCATTCCGTCGGCGATCATCGTCTATTTTTTGATGCGAATGCTCGTGAGCCGAGCGCGAGTGCCTCAAAAAATTGTTTAAGCGCAGGAGCTCGGCGCGAGCAAACATTTTTCCCACCCGATGTGTTGCCAATCAGAATGCCTCGATTAAGGTGCTGCGATTCGACTCTGTTATGCGCTTTTCACACCGATTTCTTACCGCCTCGATCGCGTTGATCGCGACCGCAGCTTCTCTCCGTTCGGCTGCTGGCGCGCAAGCCTTTGTGATTGTCGATTCGCAGACGGGCTACCTTCTGGAAGAGCAAGAGCCCAGGAAGAAACTGCAAATTGGAAGTCTAACAAAAATCGCGACCGCAAGCGTCGTGCTGGATTGGGCGGAACGGAAAGGGGGCGATCTCAATCAGACAATCACGATTCCGCCCGAGGCGTTTGTCGGAACACTTGAAAATAACGTCGGGTTTCAGCCGGGAGACAGCATAACAATGCGCGATCTTCTCTATGCTGCGCTCGTTCAATCGGACAATATTGCGGCTTACACGCTGGCACAGCACGTTGGCTCGCACTTGCCGACTGAGGTTGGCTCGAAAATGACACCGGTCGATGCGTTCGTTACCCAAATGAATGCGCTAGCCAAACAGTTGAAGATGGAGCGCACACGCTTTGTCAATCCGCATGGCATTGACAACAACGTTCGGCCGATGCCGTTTTCGACTGCGGAAGACATGGCGCGTCTGACGCGTTACGCCCTGAACAAAGCGAGTTTTCGTTTTTACGTGTCACAAAAGGAGCGTCAAATCTCGTTCGATCGCGGCGGGCATCGATTGAATTATGTGCTTCGGAGTACGAACGAGCTTCTCGGAAGAAATGGCATTGACGGAGTGAAAACTGGCCGGACAACGCGAGCGGGGGACTGCTTGATTCTCTCCGCCAATCGCGAGCCAGAAGTCGTGACCCAAGGCAAGGCGATAACCGTCTATCCGCGTCATTTGATCGTGGTGCTGCTCGGCAGCACGAATCGATTCAGCGAAGGTGCTGGACTTGTCGCACGCGGCTGGCAGCTCTTCGACCAATGGGCCGCCAGTGGGCGTTTGGCCGATCCAAAGAAACTGCTTTAGTCGCGTTCGCCACCAAAATGAAGCCACGGATTGGTGTTTTGACCAGTGGTGGCGATTGCCCGGGCCTGAATGCCGTCTTGCGCGGAGTGGTGCTCGCAGCAGAGAAACTCGGTTGGGAGGTGGTCGGTTTTCGTGATGGTTTCGAAGGGCTGCTTCGGCCGGAAGATCACGTCATTCTCGATAGCAAAACTACCAACGGGATCATGGCCCAGGGGGGTACGATCATTGGTACAACCAATCGGGGCCATTTCGTTGCCAAAGTCGGCGCGGGCGAGCGCACAATTGTTCCGGCAAAGATAATCGAGCATGCCCGAAGTCTTCTAAATGACCTGCGGGTGAAAACATTAATTATTATTGGCGGAGACGGTTCCATGGTGACCGCGCAGCAACTGCAGGAGGCGGGCATTAATTGCATCGGCGTACCCAAAACGATCGATAATGATCTTGAAGCGACGGCGATGACCTTCGGATTTGATTCCGCGGTCGCCACGGTAATGGATGCACTCGACCGATTGCACACCACCGCCATAAGTCACAAACGCGTCATGGTTGTGGAAGTAATGGGACGCCATGCCGGCTGGATTGCGTTGCATGGCGGGATCGCTGGTGGCGCGGACATCATTTTAATTCCGGAGATCCCGTTTAATCACGACAGGATTGCGGTTGTCATCAAGGCACGCGACGCCGCTGGCAATCTCGGCTCGCTCGTTGTGGTCGCAGAAGGCGCCCGGCCAAGAGATGGTCAGCAGGTGATGCGCGAAACGAAAGATGGCGAATTCCGGCTCGGAGGAATCGGCGAAATCGTCGCGCGCGAAATCGCCCAGCGCACCGGCAAAGAAACGCGTTGTTGTGTGCTTGGCCATTTGCAGCGCGGCGGCGCGCCCACCACGCTCGATCGAATTCTCGGTACACGATTTGGGGTGAAAGCTGTCCAACTCGCGAACGAGGGACACTTCGGATCGATGGTCAGCTACCAAAATTACCAGGTCCGCCACGTTCCGATCGCGGAAGCGGTCAATCGGCTGCGCCTCGTTCCACCGAACGGCGAGATGGTGCAAACTGCCCGCGACGTCGAAATTTCCTTCGGCGATTAATTGGTCGATCTTCCTGTAACGGCGGCCAATAGCCGTCGCATTAGTCATCATGAAAATTGTTCTCGCGTACTCTGGCGGACTCGACACGTCGATCATTCTCCGCTGGCTTGAGGAAAATTATGACGCAGAGATCATCGCCTTT
>QHMQ01000085.1 GCA_003217835.1 Verrucomicrobiota bacterium | reverse complement strand
TTTCTTTCTTTTATTATGCGGGGCAATCCCAACGTCGCCTTGGAAATGCTTAGTGCACTTGCGAACCGCCTCCGCCGCACGGATGAGCTTTTGCGCCATAGCACGACGCGGAATGTGAACGAGGAAATGGCGGCGCGCCTTACTTTGGCCGACCGCGCCGCCGACATCCTCGCGGAGTTTGGCGGCAGTTGGAAATTCATTATTGCAGCTGTGCTCTTTTTTAACTTGTGGGTGCTGATAAACAGCGCGCTTCTTGTTCTTGGGAAACGCGGCTTCGATCCTTATCCCTTCCTGTTGCTTAGTACTGCGATTAACATGCTTGCCGTCCTCCAAGCACCTATCATCTTGATGTCGCAGAACCGGCAGGCTCACAAGGATCGGCTTCGCTCCGAAATTGATTACCAGGTGAATTTGAAAAACGAGCTGGCGCTGCAGGAGATTCTTCAACGGTTAAAGATTCTTGAACGCGATTCTCTACGAGCGACGTCGGAAAAGCACCGTGAATAGGGACCCGGCGCGATCATGACGGCACGGTCTTGAAATGGATCTGGAACGATTGCCGGATCGGTTGACCTGATTATGGTTAAGTCCCTTTTTATGAAAAAGCTTCCAATGCTAGTGCTTCTTGCGTCGGCCGTAGTCGTTTTTTTGTCAGGCTGCGGAACCCCAGGTCCGAGTCCTGAGGAGCAGAGTCGGGAACTGGAGCGACAACGGGAAGCGGAGCGGCAGCAGGCTGATTTTCGAAAGAGTCTTCCTCCGGTAGTTAATCCGGGCCAGGGACAGTAATCCGAACCGCATATTCCGAATCTCGCCTTCCGCTCCGAGCCGTGTTTACACTGAGAGATGCGTTCCCGATGGAAACGAGTTCGTTATCGTCTTGAGTGGCTCGCGCTTCGGCTAGCGGTGAAGCTTGTCCCGCTCCTCCCGCGCAGGGGCTGTTTTTATCTTGCGCGTTTCCTTGGCATGCTGATGTCGATCTTCGATCGGCATCGTTACGGCGTCGCGCTGAACAATCTGGAGGTCGCATTTGGCAATCAATTGTCGATCCAGCAGCGGCGCAAGATTGCTCGCGAGTCGTTCGAACATTTCGCGCGAACGATGCTTGATCTCCTGTGGAGCCCGCGCCTGACACGCGAAAATTTTTCTCGCTACATCGAGCTGGAGAATTTCGATGAAATTGCGCGTGGCACCGTACCCGAACGCAGCGTGATGATCGCTTGTTATCATTACAGTAATTTTGAATGGCTCAGTCTGGCCTGCGGTTTTCTCGATCTGAAAGGCACAATCATCGCCCAGGAGTTCAAGAACTCGCTACTGGATCCAATCTTCAGAAAGCTGCGCGAACAATCCGGGCATGAGCTGATTCCGCGCGAGCGAGCCCTCGTTCGCCTCTATAAGGTGCTCCGGCGAAAGGGCCGCACGGCGTTGCTTGTCGATCTTACCGTGCCGCCAAGCCAGGGCGCCGTCGCGATCGATTGTTTTGGATTAAAAACCAGCGTGACTTCCGCGCACGCTTGGCTGCACGAACAGAGCGGTGTCCCGATTGTTCCGGCGCACTGTGAACCGCTCTCAAATGGACGCTATCGCCTCGTTTTTCACCCAAAGATCAACAACACCACCGGGATGACTCATCAGCAGATCGCGCAAGCCTGTTGGAATTCGTTCGAGCCTTACCTATTGAAAAACCCGGCGCCATGGCTCTGGATGTACAAACATTGGCGTTACCTCCCTGCAAACGCCGATCGGCCTTACCCATTTTATGCGAACTATCTGCGGCCATTCGAAGATATGCTCCAACGAGACCAAGCGCCGTGAAGCAAAACAAATAGCCGCCGCGCGGTGAGAAATTGGAGGTACGCCTGAGCCTGCGCGCCGTGGCGGGTCGCGTCCAATTACCTGGACGGGGCCAAAGACCGTCCCTCCATTTTCCGGCGCTCGCCGACGGCGAGCGCCCCTACGTCATGATAGCTCTACCGATTATTGTCGACCATTTGCGGCGCAGGTTTGTTCAGCTCAAGCTGGTTGTTCACTTTTTCCAAGCCAGAAATGAGTACTCTGATTCGCTTCTGCTGCTCCGCGAGCTTGGCCTGAAAGTCCTTCTCCTGCTGCGCCATCGTGGGTTTCAAAGAGGTCGAAGCAGCGTCAGGGCACGGGGCTGTAAATTTTTATGAGCGTTCGATTGGTCGCATTACTGACCTATCCCTGCAGGTTAACGATGCTTCAAACGGGATGGCGTCGCTCAAGACCAGTCTTATCGCAAACCTTTTGAAAGAAAAGGAAACAGAAAAAACCATCTAACTAATCGCAGCGACCTCAATTGCCTGCGAGCGGTTCAGGTGAATGAAGCGCCGAGAGTCGAGCGACATAGACGGGAAGGCCAAATGGCGAGTAAGCGGAAGAGAACGAGTGAACCGGCCCTGCCTTCTTACCGGTGGTTGACAAAGTGCCCCCAAGCTTTTCCAGTATGGAACTTATGCGACACCTTTCCCGATTCATTTTACTGGCGGCTGGAGGTTCGCTTTTGCTCCTCACCGGTTGCGAGACAGGGCGGGTTGCGGGCGGAGGTCCTTATCATGTGACGGCTTATCGGCCGCACGACCCGTCGGCCGTGCGCGTGAGAGTTTCGCTCGCGAAACAGAATATCTACGTCATGGAAGGCGACCGATGCCTGATGGCGGTGGCTTGCTCGGTTGGCATCCCGGCCAAACCGACGCCGCGAGGCACTTTCAGGATTTACGCAAAGCAGGAACAAAAGCGTTCCGGCTCCTACGGATTTAGCGTGCAGGGTAATCGTGTTGTCCCTTCTACCGGGGGTGGACCAGGACGCTATGTCGGTTATCCGATGGGATACTGGTGCGAATTCGCACCAGCGTATGGGTTTCATCAAGGCTTCGTGCATCCGTCCCCGCGCACACACGGTTGTATCCGTTTGCACGGCGAGGCTGCGGCGAAATTTTTCGCCCTCGTAAAAATTGGCACCCCGGTGAACATCGCCAGTTCGCAGCCGGAAGATGCGACACTTGGATCGAAAGTGCAGCGCGTCGATGATTCGAAAACGCCCGATCCAAGTCCGAGCCTGATGATCACGTCGGCGGCTTTCGAGAAACCGAGCGGGCCGCTTCTCCAGTAGGCATATTCTGCGGGCGCTCCGTCCGTTTTAATTGTGAGCACGAATCTTATTTCCAGCGGCACGACAGCGCGCGAAAAAGTGAATTTGCGCACGCCGGACGTCATGGCCGCGGTGCAGGAACAGGTGGAATCGCATTACCGGAGCGACATCGTCGAAAAAGTGCGGCGCGCGGGCGGCATCATCTCCGTGGGCGACACGACCGTGCGCCTGGCGAAACAATTTGGTTTTTGTTATGGTGTTGAGCGTGCGATCGATCTGGCCTACGCCGCGCGCAAAGTTTTCAAGGACCGCCGGCTCTTCATCGTCGGCGAGATCATTCATAATCCTGAGGTCAATCAACAAATTGCCTCGTTAGGTATAAAGAACCTCACGGGGCAAAACAAGCAGGCCGATATTTCCGATCTCGGACCGGAAGACGTGGTGATTGTGCCGGCGTTCGGAACGGAATTATCGATCCAGCAACAGATCAAGGATCGCGGCTGCCAGATCGTCGATACCACTTGCGGAGACGTGATGAGCGTTTGGAAGCGCGTGCGCAAATACGCCAGCGAATCGGCCACCTCAATCATTCACGGCAAGGCCGAACATGAAGAGACCAAGGCAACCAGTTCGCGCGCGCTCGGCGACGGAAAGGGCCATTATCTCGTCGTCCTAACGCTCGCGGACACCGATTACGTTTGCGAATACATCCGGCATGGTGGCGACAAGCAGGCTTTCCTCGCGAAATTCCACGGCGCGCATTCACCCGGATTCGATCCGGACGTGCATCTGCAAACGGTCGGCGTCGCAAACCAAACGACGATGCTGCGCGGTGAGACCGAGGAGGTGCAGCGGAGGATTCGACAGGCCATCATCGATCGAGATGGGCCGGAGCTTGCGGCGAAGAATTTTCGGTTTTTCGATACGATCTGCGGCGCGACGCAGGAGCGGCAGGATGCTTTGCGCGAGTTACTCAATGTCAAAATGGATATTCTGCTTGTGGTCGGCGGTTACAATAGCTCGAACACATCGCATCTTGCCGAGATGGGTGAAGAAAAACTGCCGACCTATTTTGTGCTCAACGCCTCGCGCCTTCTTTCGAGCGACGAGATCAAACACTATGATCTGCATGAGAAGTGTGAAGTAATCGCGAGAAATTGGCTGCCGCACTGCCCTGCTGTCATCGGAATCACGGCTGGCGCATCCTGCCCAAACAATTTGATCGAAGAAACATTGATCCGGCTTTTTGAGTTGCGCGGGATCTCCCGCTACGAACTCGACGCCGCCGCCTAAAATCGGCATCTGTAGTGGCGGCTGTCCTCAGCCGCAAATTCGTTTTTGTGCGCGTGAGGACACGCGCCTTTACAAGAACTTCATCCGCGCGATTTCGGTGCCAGACGCGAAATATCTTCTAGTTATGCGCGCAATCTGGAAAGGCAGCATCAGCTTCGGCCTGGTCAACATTCCTATCGCTCTTTTTCCGGCGACGCGAAAAGAGGACCTAAGGTTTCGTTTGCTTCGCTCCAAGGATCTTAGCCCAGTCAATTACAAGCGCGTCGCCGAAGCTGACGGTAAGGAGGTTCCGTGGGACGAGATCGTTAAAGGTTACGAATACGAAAAGGGAAAATACGTCGTGTTAAAAGACGAGGATTTTCAGCGAGTCGATCTGGAAGCGACCCAGACCGTGGACATCCAGGATTTTGTCGATCAGGACGAGATCGATCCGATGTTTTTCTACAAGCCCTACTATTTGGAACCCCAAAAAGGAGGCGACAAAGCCTACGTGCTTTTACGAGATGCTCTCGAGGAGAGCAAGAAAGTGGGAATCGCGAAGGTCGTAATCAAGACGCGCCAATATCTCGCAGGCGTGAAAGCCGAGGACAGTGTCCTGGTGCTCGAGCTGATGCATTTCGCTGAAGAACTTGCCGACAGCGGCAAGCTGCACGTTCCGAAGAAAATCGAGCCAGGAAAACGCGAGATAGACATGGCCAAGGCGCTCATCGACAGCATGAGCTCGAAATGGAATCCGGAGAAATATCGCGACGATTACCGCGAAGCACTCATGGAAGTGATCGAAGAAAAAGTGGAAGCCGGCGGAAAAGAGATTGAAGAAAAACCAAAGCCGAAGAGACAACCAACCAAGGTGATCGATCTCGTTTCAGTCTTGCAGCAAAGCTTGGAGAAAACCGGCGCGAAGAAGAAAACAGAAAGGAAACATCGCGCGAAACACGCGCACCACGCGAAAAAAGCAGCGTAGCTGTAGTGGCGGCTGTCCTCAGCCGCAAATCGATTTCTGCGCGTGAGGACACGCGCCTCTACACCATTAGCTTGACAGAAAAGATCGACATCACCAACCTCGCCGGATGAACTTCCTGAGTCGATTTACGGATCCAGTTTACTGCGTCATGCGGCTAATCGTGGGGCTGGTTTATGCTTGTCACGGCGGCCAAAAGCTTCTCGGTTTTCCCGGTGGTGGACACGGCGGCGCGCAAGGCCTGATGCTCGTGGGCGGAATTGTTGAACTCGTTGGCGGTCTCTTGATCGCATTTGGTTTGTTTACACGTCTAGCTGCGTTTGTTTCCAGCGGTGAAATGGCTGTTGCCTATTTTATGGTACACGCCGCGGGCAAGGCGCTCGCTCATGCCGGGAGCCCAATCGAGCAATTTTTCCCCATCCTGAACAAAGGAGAACTGGCCGTGGTTTTGTGCTGGATATTTTTCTTTATGGTTTTCTACGGCCCGGGACGTTGGAGCATCGATGCAATGTTGTTTCGCAGAAATGCGCTCGCAACGACTCCATCGGCCGCTTAAGATCGACGAATTGACTTCGGCCATGAACTCTCTCAATCGATTTGCGGATCCGTTTTACTGCATTACGCGGCTGATCGTCGGTTTGATGTTTGCCTCTCACGGGGGGCAATTAGTGCTGGGCATGTTCGGCGGAATGCCCGGTTCAGAGAACATGATGATGCAGGTCGGTGGTTGGATTCAACTCGTCGGTGGCTTGCTTATTGCATTTGGATTACTCACGCGGTTGGCCGCGTTCATCTGCAGCGGCGAGATGGCAGTGGCTTATTTCATGATTCACGTGGCCAGCGCCCAGACTCCGATGGCGAAGTTTTTTCCGATTTCGAGCGCCGGACCACAAGTCTCGAACAAAGGTGAACTGGCTATCTTCTATTGCTGGTTTTTCTTGTTCGTCGTGTTTTATGGCGCTGGACGCTGGAGCATCGATGCGCTGTGGTGCAAAGGCAGAACAACTTCAACAACGACAACGCCAGCCGCTTGACCCAATACTAAGGTCGGCATCTCTACTCGATGAGACAAAGATACGTGCGAGGAAGATTTCTCGGCGCAACGCTGGTTGCGATAATCATGTGCGATCCTCTTTGTAATGCTCTTGCCCAGGATTGGGCGAAGTCGCGCCTGAACAATTCGCCCCGTCACGGCGACTGGGTCGATCTCAAGTCGGGCGAGCGTACGATCAAAGCGTTCGTCGTTTATCCGGAACGCAAAGAAAAAACGCCCGTCGTCCTGGTCGTTCACGAAATTTTCGGGCTGTCCGATTGGATTCGAGGCGTGTGCGACCAACTCGCCGAGAATGGCGTCATCGCAATCGCGCCTGATCTTTTGTCCGGCCAAACTTATTCGGATGTTGATGGAGCGCGCAAAGCGATCTCTGCATTGAAACCGGAGCAGATCAAAGCGGATCTCGACGCAGCAGCCGATTACGCTTCAAAAATTCCCGCAAGCAATGGAACTCTTGCAGTCTGTGGATTCTGTTGGGGTGGGGGTGTGACCTTCGCTTACGCGACTGAAAATCCAAAATTGAAAGCGGCATATTCATTTTATGGGTTGGCGGGGGTTACCTTGACCGGCCTTATGGGGCAGTATAGTGGAATTCAGCCAGCGCCGGACGAGGCATCAAAAGTCGCGAACATCTCGTGTCCTGTGTATGGCTTTTACGGCGAGAACGACGAGCGGGTGAACGCGACCATTCCAAAAGCGGAAGAGCTAATGAAAGCGGCCGGCAAGAAATATGAGCCGGTGATTTACAAGGGCGCGGGCCACGGCTTCATGCGGGAAGGCGAAATGCCAAATGCAAACGAAGCGAACAAGAAAGCGCGCGACGACGCCTGGGCCCGCTGGAAAACGTTGCTCAGACAATTGTGAAATCGGCAGGGACAGCGCGCTGCGCTGTCCGCGGACGCCGCAGCGCTGCGTCCCTACCAGTTATTTCTTCCGGTTCAATTCATCTGCTCGTGGCCATCTTGAGGAAATTCGCCACCGCGACGGTGTCGAAGTAAAACATCTGGGCGCGGGCCAGCTTCCCATCACGGAGTTGATAGAGGCCGAGCACCTCGCCATCAAATTGTTCCCCCGACGGGCTCACTCCGCGCTGTCGCCAAAGAACTACTCCCTCATCTTCGCCTGCAGCCACGACGCGCGGATCCATCCTTCGCTCGGTCTCGCCGGGTTGAAAAGGTTCCCAGATTTCGCTCCAGGTACGCGCCTTGCTTCCGCCGTAAGGAAGCGACGGCGGCCAGTGAAGCTCAAAATCGGGATGCAACAGTTCGCGGAATTTCTTGTCGTCGCGTTGCTCGATCGCGCGGAAAACATCGAGCAACAGCTTACGATTCGCTGCCGCGCTCATGACTCGCGTCCGGTTCTCATTTCGCGGCGGTTAGTTCGTCAACCAGTGGCTGCGCATCGTAGACTTTTCGCAGCGCCTCGGTGATTGCGGCAGAATCGACTGAAACTGCGCGCGCTTGTTTGTCGGAGAAAATACAGTCGAGCACGAGCGATTGAATGTTGCCGTCGAAAATGATGCCAACGAATTCGTTCGCTTTGTTTACGACCGGACTGCCACTGTTGCCGCCTATGATGTCAGCATTGGAAACGAAATTGAATTTCGTTGAAAGATTGAGGTTGGACTTCTTATCGATCCAACGCTGCGGCAGATCGAATGGCGGTTTGTTATCATGCTCGGCGGAACGTCGATACAAACCGGCGAAGTCGGTGAACGGAGGAATCTGTTTTCCATCCTCCTTGTAACCGCGCACAGCGCCATACGAGAGGCGCAGCGTAAACGTCGCATCCGGATAATTGCTGGTCCCTTCGATCGCGAAGCGCGCTTTGGCGATGTCGCCATACGCTTGCTGTTTCGCTTCGTCTTGCGCCTCGAAAACCTTCCGTGCTACGCGGGCCGGCCCATCGATCAGGCGCGCGAGCTCAATCATCGGATCCTTTGCCGCCGTCACCGCCGCGGCGCCGCCTTCATAGAGCTTCTTCCGCACCGCGACTTCCTTCACTTTGGTGCCCTTGATCAGCTCCGCGGCCCGCGCGGAGGGCGATTTTCCCGCGAGAACTTTTTGCACGAGCGGATCGTTGTAACCGAAACGTGTCGCCAGATCGGTGAACGAATCGGTCAGCATAGCCTGCTCCATGTCGTCGTAGACCGGCTCGGTGGAAAAAAGATCTAGCTCGAGCGATTCGCGGCTGCTGTCGCGGAATTCGGGGAAGCGCTCGCCGTTCGGCTTCGGGCGTTCATCGCCGGCGCGCAGAAGGAGACGCGCATATTTAAATAGCGTGCTGTAAAAGCCGCGCGGCGCGCGATAGGTCGCGGTCTGTTTGCCACGTAACGTCTCGTAATAATTGTAGACCGGCAGGACCTTCGCGGTCTCGTCCTGTGCCTTTTTGATCCGGTCGTAGGCGGCGAGCGTGCCTTTCCACTTCGCGTCCTTGCTCATCGCGTCGCGTAATTTCTGCTCGCGCGCCTTCAACGAACGATCGATCTCCGGATCGAGGAGAGCGGCGAGGTAACCGTCGTAGCGTTTCCGGTTGTTCTGGATGCCGAACAGATCTTCCCGGACGCGGCGCGCGTTTTCGAAACTACGGGCCGCAAACGCGGTGAAGAACACTTCGCGCCGGTTGAACATATTGAGAAGGTACGGCACCTCGTGGTCGCGCATGTCCGCCAGTTCATCGTATGTAAGCTGGCGGTCCGTCTTTCCGGGATGACCGCTGACGAACGTGAGCTCGCCATCCTTCGGCCCATCCGGATTCCATTTCAGGAAGTGCTCGACCTTCGCCGGCTGGCCGTTTTCGTAGGCGCGGAAGATACAGATATCGAGATCGAAGCGCGGATATTCGAAATTATCCGGATCGCCGCCGTAAAAAGCGATCTGGTGTTCGGGAGCAAAGACAAGCCGTACGTCGTCGTAACGCTTGGAACGATAAAGGTGATAGGCGCCGCCCTGGTAAAGCGTGACCACATCGGAACGCAGTCCTGTTTTTTCTTTGCTCTCCTTTTCGATATCCGCGATCGCCTTCTGGCGCGCGGTGGCGGACTGCTCCGCGCTCATCCCCGGCTTCAACGCGGAGGTAACCCGCGCCGTTACGTCCTCGATCGACATCAGGACGTTCAACTCGAGATCGGTCGCGCGCGGTTCTTCCGCCTGGGTCTTCGCGTAGAATCCGTCGCGCACGTAATTGTTTTTCTCGCTGCTGATCTTCTGGAGGGTGTCGAGGCCGACGTGATGATTCGTGATGACGAGGCCGTTGGAGGAAATGAAGGAGCCGCTTCCTCCGGAGTTGAAGCGAACGCTCGATTTTTGCAGACGCTCGAGCCACTGCGGCGTCGGCTCGAAATTATACTTTTCCTTTAGTTGTTTGAGCGGCGGGACGTTGAAGAGCCACATCCCTTCATCAGCGATTACTGCGGTGGCGAGGCCAATTAGGCAGGTGATAATGATTGCGCTCCGTTTTCGCGAATTCGTAAAAGCGATAAGCATCGACCAGCATAGAACGCTCACAAGAACGCGACAACTGTTCTGCGATTGGGTTATAGAATGTGTAGATGTTTCAGACCAGACGGCGGAAAATCGAGCGGCTCGATTTCATTGTGGCAGGCGCGCAGAAATCAGGAACGACAGCGTTGCACTATTTTCTGGCAAAACATCCAAACATCAC
>QHMQ01000127.1 GCA_003217835.1 Verrucomicrobiota bacterium | reverse complement strand
CTTGAGCCGCCAACAACGCGAGTATTCCATGTTGACAGGCAGAACTGCCGCTCCGGACTTTTGCGCAAGAAAAATGATGCCCGGACCAAGTTCGTAGGCGGGACCGCGCGGACCATCCGGTGTGATGACCACGTCGCGACCCGATGCGAGCAGATCCGTTAGCTGGAGGATTGCGCTCGCGCCCAAGCGCGAACTGGAGCCGCGCACGACATCAAACCCGAAGCGCGTGATTGCATCAGCGAGCAGCTCTCCGTCGCGACTTGCGCTAATCAAAGCCGCCCCGCGACGATTTGAAAAAAAACGCCGCAGTACGAACGGGAAAATCAACAATCGATTATGCCAGAGAGCGCCGATGTAATTTTGATCCGTCGGTTTTCCCATAACGCCTGCGCGATCATCGATTTCATAACGCAGCGTGCGCACCCAAAGCTGCAACAGGCGAAATCCGACCGCGATCAGCCAACGCGCGGATCGACCTTCGATCTTCAAGGTTTACGAGAAGGTTTTGCCATATCATCGCGCCAGCGGTAAGCGCTCGGGTGGGGTAATCCGATTTGATCGAGAATGCGCCAGACTACCGTATCAACGACAGCGGTGACCGAATCTGGCCGGCTGTAGAAAGAAGGAATGGCTGGCAGAACAATCGCCCCCGCCTCGAGCAAAGTCACGGCGTTGCGCGCGTGAATTAGATTCCACGGCGTCTCGCGTGGAACGAGAATTAATTTTCGGCGTTCCTTCAAGAAGACATCGGCGGCGCGCAACAAGGCACTGTCGCTGGAGCCGGAGGCGATTCGCCCGAGAGTGGCCATTGAGCAGGGAACGATCACCATTGCATCGAAGCGGGCCGAGCCGCTAACGAACGGGACGTTGAGATCATTTTCCGGATGTTGTGAGACGCTCCGAGGAATCTTGAAATCCTCGAGCTCCTGCTTCGCAACTAATTGCGCGTGCGCGCTCATGACGAGATGAACCTCGTGCGCGCGGGAATCGATCTGCTCGAGCAATCTTTGCAGATAAATCGTTCCGCTCGCACCAGTCGCGGCAATTACAAGTTTCATCCTGAGAAATTATCCTGAGTTTGAATTTAATCCGGTACAGGGGCAATAAGATACGGCATGATCAAAAAACTCTTACACACCCGCTATCGAGTGCGCGATCTGGAGAAGACGGTGTCGTTTTATAAGGACGTGCTCGGACTCAAGGAGCTTCGCCGCCATACCTCAGGCCGCGGCTCGCAGCTGGTTTTTCTAAAAGCGCCCGAAGGGGACGAGGAGATCGAGATTTGCAAATTCGACCAGAGCGGCCCGGTCGTGATTGGTCCCGACCTCACGCATCTGGCATTCGAAGTGGATGACTTGGAAAAGTTTGCGCAGGAGGCGGCCGCGAAAGGCCATCCATTGTCAGACGGGCCGCATTCAACCGGCAGTAGCAAAATTGCTTTCATCGACGCGCCAGAAGGCTACGAGATCGAACTGATCGAGCGCGGGGCAAAATCATAGGTCGAAGTTCTGCGCGTCGCCGAGCGACTTGCACCAATCGAAATTGTATCGCTAATTTCCGGCTCATGAAATTGTTGCGCAATCGGATCTTGCTCCTCTGCGCATTGACGTTTGCGCTTACTGCATGGGGTCAGGATACCGAAGATGAGGCGGTCCGGCCAAGCGGTATCAAGCCGGGGCCCATTCGGAAGGCGCAAGCGGTTTCCGCAAAAGATAAACAGGATGCCGATGTCTCGCCTAGTCCTGCTCAGAAAGCGGCGTCGACGAAATCGACTCGGGCACGCTCACACCGGACGCATGCAAAGCCGAAGCAAACACCAGAATCAACACCAGCCCCGACGGAGTACACGCCCGACGGCATACCGAAGACCGGCGCGGCTTCAGTGATTGTGGTGGATGCGAATAACGGCCAAATATTGTACGAAAAAAATGCAGATGAGGTGCGCGCTGCTGCCAGCACGCAAAAATTGCTTACAGCTCTGATCGTGGCCGAGCACGGTTTTTTGGATCAGCCTGTTACTGTCCAAACAGTGGATACCATGGCCGATCCGGTGAAGCTAAATATTAAACCCGGCGACACGTATCAGCGAATCGATCTGCTCCGAGCACTGCTCGTGAAAAGCCCAAACGACGTCGCGCGATGTCTGGCGCGTGATAATGCGGGCAGCGTGGAAGCGTTTGCGGAAGTCATGAATAGGCGCGCGCGCGAACTCGGGGCAACTCATTCGCATTTCGTTAATCCGAACGGATTACCCGTGCCCGGTCAATACTCGTCGGCGCGCGATCTTTCACTTATCGCCCGTGTGGCGTACGCCAATTCGACGATCCGCTCGATTGTTTGTCTTCCGCAGCTTGTCTTTCGCTATGCCAATGGCCGGACACGTGAGCTCGAAAACACAAACAAGGTTCTCAGACGGCTTCCTTACTGCAACGGTATGAAAACCGGTTACACGGAGGCTGCTGGGCATTGCTTGATTTGCAGCGGTGCGCGGCCAGGTCGCGACATCATCGTCGTCGTACTCGGCGACAGCAAAGCGGGGGTGTGGCGCGACGCATCTGCCCTGCTTTCCTGGGGTCTCTGGAGCTTAAATAATAATGGATCTCCGAGCCGACCGAGTCTCACAGGAGCGGCCGAGCACATGCACTAGGAGTCGGGCGTCTCCGGAGGTGCTCCCGATGTTTCGCTTAGCGAGAGCCCAAATAAAATGCGCGAACTTTTTCAGGAGCAATTGCAGGCACTCCGTGCGCGTTCGCTGGAACGCAGGTTGCGCGAAATCAGCAGCGTGCAAGGACCGGAGGTCCAGATCGCCGGGCGCCGGCTGATCAATTTTTCCTCCAACGATTATCTCGGGCTCGCGGGCGATTCTCGATTACGCCAGGCAGCAATCGGCACCATCAAAGAATTTGGGGTCGGCGCCGGAGCCTCTCGCTTGGTTAGCGGGACGCAATCGCCACATTTGCGTTTGGAGGCTGCACTAGCGAAGTGGAAAGGAACAGAAGCGGCGCTCTCTTTTAGCAGTGGATACGCTGCTGCGGTCGGCACAATCCCGGCACTGGTCTCTAAGAATGACATCATTGTGCTCGACAAAATTTGCCACGCTTCGTTGATTGATGGGGCACAATTGAGCGGCGCCATCCTTCGCGTATTTCCCCATAATCATCTGCGCAAACTGGAGAATCATCTCGAATGGGCGCGGCGCGAACATGCAGGCAAGCGCATTCTTATTCTGACCGAATCGGTCTTTTCCATGGACGGTGATCGGGCGCCGTTGCGTGAATTAGTTGAATTAAAAAGGCGATTCGGCGCGCTCTTACTGCTCGATGAAGCCCACGCTATCGGGGTGATCGGTCCAAATGGCCGTGGACTGGCCGCAGCGGAGAACTTGATTGAAGATGTCGACGTCCAGATGGGAACGTTAAGCAAGGCACTGGGCGCAAGTGGCGGCTACATCTGCGGTTCTCGCAGTCTCATCGAATGGCTGATTAATCGAGCGCGCTCCTTCATTTATTCCACAGCGCCGCCGCCAGGCATCGTGTCCGCGGCGCTAGCCGCAGTTAATTTCCTCGGATCGAGTGAAGGAGAAGAACGCAGGCGCTTGCTTTGGGAAAGAGTCGGTCTGATGCAGGACCTTCTCCCTCGCAATGAACTGAATGAAAAAGCGGGCGTTGCGAACAGCGCGATATTTCCGTGGATCGTCGGCGACGAGCAAGCCGCAATCGACCTGGCGTCGGCGCTGCAAATGGAAGGATTTTTCGTTCCAGCGATCCGTTACCCAACTGTTGCCAAAGGATCCGCACGATTGCGCGTTACTGTGACTGCGTTACACGAAGAAGATCAAATCCGATCGCTCTGCCGGGCAATCAAACGGCTAGTGTCTCATATGAGTTGAATGCAAGGCCGCACGATCCAGCCGCTGCCTCCAGATTCCATATTACCGTCACTGCCGCGTGAAATCGCCCCAAAATCGATCGCAGCTTCTCCACCGTGGCGGCGTTTCTGTAGGGGAAGCCGTTGGCTTCCCGAATTGATTCACGGGACGCTAACGGCGTCCCCCTACAGAAATCGCTCCAAAATCGGTTTCAGTTTCTCGACAGTAGCTTCCGGCCAAAGCTTGCGGTCGGTGACGAGAGCTGAGTCGAGAGCAGAATGTTCAGCCCAGTTTGGCTCCATCGGCACGCGCGGAATTACGTCGACGAGCACCTTCTTGGCCGTTTCCGCGTTCGCCATCAGGTGACCGATGACGATCTGCGCGGAGACAGGTTCCTCCTCCACCTTCCAGCAATCGTAATCGGTGATCATGGCCATGGTGGCGAGCGCGATCTCCGCTTCGCGAGCCAGTTTCGCTTCCGGAAGATTGGTCATCCCGATAACGTCGAACCCGTACCGGCGATTCAGTTCCGATTCCGCGCGCGTAGAAAACGCGGGGCCATCCATGTTCACGTAAGTGCCGCCATTGTGAACGGTGACGCCGGCAGACTTCGCTGATTCGGCCAAAAGATTTCGCAGCGTTGTGCTGATTGGCTCAGCGAAGGCGATATGCGCGGCTATGCCCTTGCCGAAAAACGTGTGAGCGGTGCGCAGGCTCGTGCGATCATAAAATTGTGACGGCAACAAGACATCTCGGGGCGCGTATTTCTCCTGCAAACTGCCCACGGCCGTCACCGAAATAATCCAGCGGACGTTGAGCGACCGCAGCGCGTAAATATTGGCGCGGTGATTTAATTCATGCGGGAGAATTCGGTGACCGCGCCCATGTCGCGGTAAGAAATAAACCTGCCGGCCACTCACCTTGCCGCCGATGAGCACGTCCGATGGCGATCCAAATGGAGTGTCGATCTTGTGTTCGGTCGCATCGCGCAGCTCTTCCATCTGGTACAAACCGCTGCCACCGATGATCCCGATCGCTGGAGGCTCATTTTTCATTTGTGCCGCGATTAAATCCTAAAGATCGACAAGATGAAAAGTGGATAATGGCGCAGTTCGCTCGGCCGTGTATTATTTTCGCCCGTCCATGCCGAAATTTTTTATCAAAACTTACGGCTGCCAGATGAATGAACGCGACTCAGACCAAGTCGCGCACTCGCTGATAGCGCGGGGTTACGAGCGAGTCGCAAAGGAAACGGACGCCGATGTTGTGCTGTTAAATACTTGCAGCGTGCGCGACATGGCCGACCAAAAGGCGCTCGGCAAAATGGGAATGCTCGGCCGCATTGCAAAAGAGCGGCCGCACGTTGTATTCGGTTTCCTTGGATGCATGGCGCAGGCGCGTGGCGAGTCTCTGCTAAAGAATTTGCCGCATGTCGATCTGGTGGTCGGCACACAGAAATTTCATCGTGTCGCGGATTACGTGGAGGAATTCGTGGCGCGGAAACGCGCAGTTGTAGCCGGGGTCGCCGACCCTGGCCACAGCAGAATGGACGATCCACGTTTCTCGATCGTCGATATCGCCGAAGAGCCCGGCTCGCAGGAGACAATTCGCGACCAGCAACTCGCATCACGGCAGGCGACCGCTTTCGTTTCAATCATGCAAGGATGCAACATGCATTGCACCTTTTGCATCGTTCCGCAGACGCGCGGAGCGGAGCGGAGCCGTTCGATCGATGAGATCGTGCGCGAAGTGCGCGACCTGGTGGCTCGGGGAGTGAAGGAAGTAACGCTGCTCGGGCAGATCGTGAATTTGTACGGGCGGCACGGAATTCCAAAGATCGACAATAAAAGTCCATTTGTGCAATTGCTCGAAGCGGTGCACCGGATCGACAGACTGGAGCGGCTCCGCTTTACTTCGCCTCATCCGATCGGATTCCGGGACGACTTGATCAAGGCATTTGCGCGCCTGCCCAAATTGGTCGAGCACGTTCACCTCCCGCTGCAATCCGGTTCCAACAAGATCCTCAAAGCGATGCACCGCGCTTACACTGCGGAAAAATATGTCGATCTTGTCCGGCGAATCCGGCAGGCGCGCAAAAGCATCGCGATTACGACCGACATCATTGTTGGCTTCCCGGGCGAAACCGAGACCGATTATAGGCGAACGCGCGATCTGGTTGAACAAATCCAGTTCGATAACGCGTTCATTTTCCGGTATTCACCACGACGCGACACGCCGGCTGCCGAAATGTCGGAGCAAATTGAGGAGTCCGTCAAAGAAGAGCGGAACCAGGATTTGCTTCGGGTGGTGAACGAATCAGCCCGACGGGCGAACGAGCGATTGGTTGGTCGCGATGTGGAAGTTCTTTGCGAGGGACGGAGCAAAACGAATCCGGCGCGCTTAATGGGCCGCACGCGCACGAACAAGATTGTCGTGTTTGAAAGCGATGAGCGACTCGCCGGGGAAATTCTTGAAGTACAGATTCAGCAGGCGAACGGATTCAGCTTGTATGGCACGCCAGTCCTGCCAACTTCACGCGCATCCAAAGGCGATCACGTCCGCGACAGGACGGATTCGCCGTGGCGAACATGATTTACCATCTGTCCTTGCAAACTGTGGGAATCATCGCGGGCGCGTTCCTCATTTTGATCAGTCTGCCCGGATTATTCAAACCAGACCTCGCCAATGTCGCGCAACGCTTTCCGCGCTCTCACGTCGCCGGAGTTGTTCTGCTGACTATCTCTCTTCTCTGGACGTTTTGGTTGCTCGCGACGATCGAGATGGGGGAATTCCAAGCTTTCCGGCGGCCACTCCTCATCGCGCTACCGATTGGCTACCTGCTCGTGCTGCGTTTCGTCGACGAATTTCTTGCTGTGCGCGCGCTAGGAATTCTCTGCTTGCTTGCCGTCGAACCGCTGCTCGACGCGGGGTTTTTGCGCTACGAAACAAGCCGGTTGCTCATAACGGGGTTCGCCTACTTGCTTGTCGTCGCCGGCTTGTTCTGGGTCACGATGCCGTATTTGCTTCGCGATCAAATTAATTGGAGCGCGCGCAGCGCCTTCCGCTGGCGTTTCCTGCACGGCGTGGCATTGCTATACGGCGCGGCCATGCTCGGTTTCGCGTTTACGCGATATTAAAATGTAGTGGCCGCCACGTCGGCGGCTGGACTGAAAGGCTGCCGCTAGGACAGCGGCCTCTACAGAACAATATGAAACGCATTCTGGTCGTCCGCGGCGGCGCGATCGGCGATTTCATCCTCACCTTGCCAGCGCTCAAGGCACTGCGTGACGCCTATCCTCGCGCACACATTGAGATTCTCGGCTACAAGCATATCGCTGTCCTCGTGGAAAATCGGTTCTACGCACAAACCGTTCGTTCGATCGAATACGGACCACTCTCCAGTTTTTTTGCGAAGAGTTCCGAGTTGCCTCCAGAGTTGGCAAATTATTTTGCGAGTTTTGATTTGGTCGTTAGCTATCTCTACGATCCGGATGAAATCTTTGAGAGCAATCTTCACCGGTCCGGCGTCAAAAATCTGATCCATGGCCCGGCGAAGATCGAGAAGCGCGAGCATGCTGCGAGCCAGCTCGCACGGCCGCTGGAGGAATTAGGTCTGCGAGTTGATGATCTCGCCGCAAGAATCTTCCCGTTGGAGACAGACCGGATCGTACTCAAAAAACTGCTCGATGGATCTTCCAAGCCGGTCGTCGTGCTTCATCCCGGCAGCGGAAGTGAAAAGAAGAATTGGCCGCTCGAAAATTGGATCGACATCGGCAACTACCTGCTTGGCTCGGATAATTTTCGGGGATCGCTGGTCATTGTTTCGGGCGAAGCAGACGAAGATCGAACGAATCAGCTTCGAATGATTTGGAAAAGCGACCGCGTTCAGTTTGCTAGCAATATTCCGTTGCCGGTGCTCGCTGCGCTATTCGAAAACGCGATTTTCCTTGGACACGACAGCGGAATTTCGCAGCTTGCCGCCGCCGCGGGCGCAAATTGCATTTTGCTCTTCGGTCCGACCAATCCAGAGATTTGGGCGCCTAGGAATGAAAAGGTGCAAGTAATTCAGGCGCCAACCGGGGATATGCCGTCGCTCGGATTCGAGGCCGTTCGCGATGCACTAATCAACAGGCTGGAAGCTTGCCTTCCAGGAAAACAAGTCAGGAGCTGATGCGCATCGGCATCAGTACGTAAAGAAACGGCGTCTGGATTTTCAGTACACCGGGGCTCATTTCGTCAATGAGATCGAGAAAAACTTCGTCCTCCGCGAGGTTACGCAACGGCGCCATAAGAAACTCGGGATTAAAAGCGATGGAAAAATCACGGCCCTTGTAGACGACGGCAAGCGATTCCTTCGCTTCACCGACTTCCGGCGTATTGGCCGTGATCTCGATGTTGTTCTTGCTGAAATTCAGTTTGATCGAGTTCGATTTGTCGCTCGCCAACAACGAAACGCGCCGCAATGAATTCAGAAACGTTTCGCGCTCGAGCGTGACGCGCTCTTTTGCTTCCGATGGGATGACCTGCTTGTAATTTGGATAGTTGCCTTCGATCAACTTGGAGACGAGCAGCGTCTTATTGAGATCGAACGCGATTTGTCCGCTGCCCATGCTCACTTTCACGTCGCCGTCGTCGGTAAGCAGCCGCTGTAACTCCGTGATCGCTTTCGTCGGGACGATGATGTCGGCTTCGTGGCTGCGCGGGAATTCCAGTTCGATGTCGAGCATAGCGAGCCGGCGTCCATCCGTGGCCACAAGGGTGAGTTTGTTGTCCTTGAAACTGAAAAGGACGCCATTGAGCACGTAACGGGTCTCGTCCGTAGAAATGGCATACGACGTTTTGCGCAAGCCATCGCGCAGTTCTTTTTGACGAATCGTCACAACCTTCGCGTCCTCAAATTTCGGCAGGGGCGGAAACTCTTCCTCGGGCAACCCAAGAATCTTGAAAAAGCTTTGCCCGCTTCGGATGGACGCGGCGTTCTTTCCATCGACATCGAACTGAATTCCGCTGGAAGGCAGCTCACGAATAATGTTGAAAAGGCGACGCGCCGGGAGCGTGGTCGCGCCCTCCTTTTCCACCTCGGCTTCGAAACTGCCCCGCACACCCACGTCGAGATCGGTTGTGGTGAGATGAACTTCGTTGCCGTTTGCCTGCAACAAAACATTGGAAAGGATTGGAAGAGTCGTGCGCGTGCTTACTACGTTTTGGACCTGTTGCAGGCCCTCAAGCAGCTTTTCTTTCGTGACATTGAATTTCATGATGGAAAGGA
>QHMQ01000190.1 GCA_003217835.1 Verrucomicrobiota bacterium | reverse complement strand
TCCTGATGTTTGAAGCCTTTGCTCCGAGGATGGACAAGCGCCTTTTGGCCTTCGCGGGAATTCTCGGTCTCGCGACAGTGCTCGTCGCGAGCTTTTTTGTCGTTCCGAGTCCTGTAGCGAATCAGGCAACCGGATTCTGGAGTTTTTACACCGCCGATTCGTTGTCGATCTTCTTCAAGCGGTTCGCGCTGCTCACCACGATCCTCGTTTTGATCATGATGATCGATTACGCATCGGTAGTGAGAAGCTCGGTTGGGACGGGAAAGGTGCGATCGAGTCTCGGCGAATTTTTCGCGCTTCCGATTTTCACGTGCGCGGGACTTATGTACATGGCGTCGGCCATCGACTTCATCTTCATCTTCGTCTCGCTCGAGCTCGTCACGATTTCGTTCTACGTGCTGGTGAGTTTTACGCGACGGAATCCGGCGACACTTGAAGCGGGAGTGAAATATCTGGTGCTAAGCGCTCTCTCGACGGCATTTCTCGTTTACGGAATCACGTGGATATTCGGAGCGACCGGCCAGACAAATCTACAGCGCATCACGGAAGCGTTGGCGAATTCCGACACCGATCGCGGCGCGGCGCTTTTCGGCATGGTGCTCGCTCTCGTCGCCCTCGGTTTCAAAATTGCCGCGGTGCCGTTTCAAATCTGGGTGCCCGATGTTTACCAAGGCGCTCCTACACCGGTCACAGCCTATCTTTCGGTCGGCTCGAAAGCGGCAGGTTTTGTCGTGCTGCTGCGCGTCCTGCGTCCATTTCTGATGCTCCCGCAAATGCAGCGATTGCTCGTTCTGATCGCAATCTTGACCTTGATTTATGGAAATCTGGCCGCGCTCCCGCAAGGCAACCTGAAACGATTGCTCGCCTATTCGAGCATCGCGCACGCCGGCTATTTGCTCATTGGAGTGGCGTGCTTCGATGGCGGTGCAGTTATTTTTTATCTCGCGGCCTACTTGCTTATGACGCTCTTAAGCTTTGCCGTGCTCGTGATCGTGGCGCAACAAACTGGCGATCGGATTTCGGACTTCGATGGATTAGGGAAGCGCTCGCCATTTCTCGCCTTTGCCATGTTGATCGGGATGGTCTCGCTGGCGGGCGTGCCATTCACAGCGGGATTCCTGGGAAAGTTTTTCATCTTCTACGCCGCGATCGCACAGGGTCAGATCGCGCTCGTCGTCGTCGGCGTGATCACCGTGGGATGCGGGTTTTACTATTATCTGAAAGTTGTCCGCGCGATGTATTGGCAGTCCACGGCGAAGACGGACAAGATCCCAGTCAGCGCGCTGTCACGCTTTGCGATGAGCGCGCTGATTCTTGCGACGATCGGCCTCGGCGTTTATCCGCAGCCGATTCTGAAAGCATTTGAACCAACGCGCGGGCACGTCGCCGCAACATCGACAATCATTCGGTAGGGACAAGCTTGCAGGGCACGCCTGTGTGTCAGACGCCGAGTCAAACGCGGCGTTTATAGAATGGAGTCGGCGGGCGCCGAGTGACATAGACGGGCAGGCCGGAGACCGAGTGAGCGGGAGCGAACGAGTCAAGCGCCCTACAAAGCTAGTCGCTCAGCTCGACGTTCCAGTAGGCCAGATCGACAAAGTGTCGCCAGCTTTCGTGCTGCGGCGCAGAAAAGGTAACGTGCACAAACGGGCGCCACTTCGGTCGCCTCGGCTTGCGGATGAGACTCATGTGCGCTTCCTGCGGAAGCCGGTTGCCTTTGCGCGTGTTACACGCGATGCAGGAGCAAACCACATTTTCCCACGTCGTCATTCCGCCGCGGTCCCGCGGCACGACATGGTCGAGATTCAGGTCACTTCGCTCAAAAATCTGACCGCAATACTGGCAGGTATTTTTGTCGCGCTCGAAAACATTGTGACGCGTAAACTTCACTTCCTTTTTCGGGAGACGGTCGAAAAAGAGCAGCACGATCACGCGCGGGACGCGAATCTTCCACGAGATAGTCGTCACCATTTCGTGTTCTGGCGCGGTTGTGGAAAAATCGCGCCAACTGTCGAAATCGTGGGTCAGAAAATTGTTGG
>QHMQ01000189.1 GCA_003217835.1 Verrucomicrobiota bacterium | reverse complement strand
TGTCGCAGCAGAAGAAGAACTGCGTCGTGTAGTTCCAGTGATCAAGGAATTGAGGGCGAAGATCGACATCCCTATTTCGATCGATACATCGAAGGCTCAGGTTGCACGTGCAGCGATCGAGGCAGGCGCTTCAATCGTAAACGACGTCACCGGGGGACAAGGCGACAAAGAGATGATACCGCTTGTTGCCGAAAGCAAAGCAGCTTTCATCATTGTGCATATGCAAGGAAATCCCCGGACGATGCAGATCGCACCGCACTATATCGATGTGGTCTCGGAGGTCGCTGATTTTTTTCGACACCAATATGCCCGCGCCCTAGAGTGCGGGATTGATCCCATGGCGATTGCGTTTGATCCGGGAATTGGTTTCGGGAAAACGCTTGAGCACAATCTCGAGCTGCTCGCGCAACTTGCGCGAATTCGAGTGCACGAGCGTCCGCTCGTCGTTGGTGTTTCCCGTAAATCTTTTCTCGCGAAACTGACCGGCTCATCGGAAATGAACGATCGGCTTGCGTCTGCGGTGGCCTTGACTTCTGTTCTGCGGGCACGCGGAGCGGATGTTTTTCGTGTTCACGATGTCAAAGAGAATGTAAACGCGCTGCGAGTAACGGAAGCAGTCCTGCAAAAGGCAAAATGATTCAGGAACTTGTTCATCTCTGGCTCAGGGGCTGGCGCAGCGCCTTCGAAATCGTTCTGCTGAGCGTGGCGATCTACTATGGCTATCTTTATTTCCGCGGGACGCGCGGCGCGAAAGTATTGACCGGCCTGGCAATCGTTTTTCTGACGCTGACGTTGATTTCGCAGTTGCTCAATCTCGTTGTCATCGGATGGCTCGTCCGCAGTTTTTCGGTTTTTCTTGCGGTCGCCTTAGTAGTGATCTTTCAACCGGAGCTGCGGCGTGGACTGGCCGCGCTTGGCGGACATCCAATTTTCTCTCTCACGAGCGAAAAACGCGAAACCGTCCACGATCTCGCCGAAGCAGTGGCGCAGCTGGCAAATAAACAGTTCGGTGCGCTCATCGCGATCGAGCGCGATACGTCGATTCGCGTGTATGAAGAAACTGGCGTGACGATCGATGGCGATTTTTCTGTCGAGCTTATCCTGGCAATTTTTCATCCAAAAGCCGCGCTTCACGATGGCGGGGTGATCGTGCGCAACAGCCGGATCGCAGCCGCGGCCTGTATTTTTCCCGTTAGTCAACGCGAAACGCTGGACCGCAGCCTCGGCTTGCGCCATCGCGCCGGCCTCGGAATCACAGAAGAATCGGACGCCGTGGCGGTGATAGTTTCGGAAGAGACCGGCAGCATTTCCATTTGCCATCGGCGACGGATCGAGCGCAATTTTACTCCCGAAACATTTCGTCAGCGCATCGCGGAAATTTTATTGCATAGCAATTATGAAGAGACTGATCCTGAAAAACTGGCGCGCGAAGTTGATCTCCCTCCTGCTCGCGACAACCCTTTGGTACCTGATCAAAAAGAACGTAGCGACGACCGCCTCGCCGTCTGAAAGGGCCTCTGGCACGACGACGATGGAAAGGCGCTGACGCGCCGGCTAGCGCAAAAAGCGCGACAGGTTTTCTTCTTCCCAGCGCCGCGCGCGACGGTAGTTTCGAAACTCCCGCTCTCGGCGATTAAATTCTTCCGTGTGTACGCGCCGACGCCCTCCCCTGACGCTTTCGTCCGGCACCACTGAATGCAGCATTTCGTGATAAAGCACGTACTGGAGAAACCAAAGGGGTACGAAGGGTTGATCTAGTAATGGATTGATTCGGATAACGCGGTCTTCCTCTTGGATCGTGCCAAAGACGAAATATTCTCTCGGACGATGTTTGCGCCGCCGGCCCCACATTACTTTGTAACCGCGCAACCGCCCCCGAAAATATCGTTCGTTCAATCTATCAAAAATCGGACGCAGGCGAGTTTCCGCTTTGTCTTTGTCTGCTTTGCCATCTGCCTGATCCTCAAGAACGAACAAGTGGAGACTACTTTAATGGCCTTTGACCGAGTGACAAGAAAAGTGGTCACGTTTGCGAGTAAAATCATGCAAGGATTTGAACACCAAGTACTTGTATCGATCTATTGTTTCCCGAATGTTAATGCGGATAATCTCCACAACCTGTGAGGCTTATAAACATAATAGTACGTCCATTGCTTAGCGCTGGAAAATAATGGGGTTTGAAATATTCTCTGGCGAATTGCAGCAGCCTGCGGCTTTACGCGCCTCCATATTTTATTTCTTTTCAGACCGCATTGAGTTCCCTGGATCGACGGTCCAGGACGCAATCCAGAATCGGCGAAGGATTTTACCATTTTGAAAATGAGGCCCGAACTTGCTCAAGAGTTGACTCGTCCTTGAAACCAACAGAGTTTTTATTCCCGCTCCATGATAGTCCCGAAATCTCCGCGAACTAGATCGGCATGACGCCTTTTCTTCGAAAGTTGCTTGGGCTCAATTGGCTCCTGCTGGTGAACATGCTTGCGCTTGCCATTTTTGGCGTGGTGGCAATCTACAGCGCAACTTACATGCGCGGCGATTCCGTTGCGGCAGATTTCTGGCGCAAGCAGGCGAACTGGGTCGCAGTCGGTTTTTTGGCGTTCATGGTCACGAGTCTGATTGACTATCGCTGGATCCGCTGGGGCGCGCTGCCGATGTATCTCGCTGGTATTTTCTTTTTGATTCTGACGAAGTTTATCGGACAGCGAGTTTATGGCGCGCGCAGCTGGCTGCATTTAGGGCCAATCAACTTTCAGCCTGCGCAACTTGCGGTTGTCGCCGGGATTATGGTATTGGCGCTGTTCTTAACTCAATTTCGCGAAATGCATCCGATGCTGCGGTTGCTGCTGTGTGGAGCGATCGCCGGAGCGCCCTGCCTTCTAATTTTGATGCAACCGGATCTCGGCGAAGTGATCATTTGGGTACCGGTACTTCTGGCCCTGTTGTTCGTCGGTGGGCTTCCGTTGCGCTACTTAATTTGCGTCATTCTCATTGGGCTCGCGTTTATCCCAATCGCAATCAATCTTGGTCTAAAACCGTACCAGCAGCAACGGATCACCGCCTTTACTCATCCCGATATTGACAAGCAAGGAGCTGCTTGGGCGATCAATCAGTCGCTCATTGCGATTGGGTCGGGTGGCTGGTCGGGAAAAGGATTCAGGGCGCCAAATACCCAAATCGAGCTTGGGTTTTTGCCAGCGACAGCCGTGCACAACGACTACATTTTTTCCGCCATCGGCGAGCAGTGGGGATTCGTCGGAGGGATGTTTCTCATCGGCGCATTTGCTCTGCTCCTGTTAACCTGTCTCTTCGTCGCGTTTGTTGCGGGCGATCAATTGGGCTTACTGCTGGTTGTTGGAATTACGGCGCTCATCTTCACGCACATCTTTCAGAATATGGGAATGACGATCTCGATGCTGCCAATCACGGGCGTGCCGCTGCCGTTGATCAGTTACAGTGGCTCGTTTGTGCTGATGATCATGTTTGGACTCGGACTCGTGAACAGCGTTTGGGTCCACCGAAACGCCCTCGCCGCTTAATTCCGGGAAAAATTTTCCGTAGATCGACAAGCTCCGCCAATTGGTCGGTCGCCGGCGTTTACTTTGCGCGCTTGGTTGCCTAGATTCGAGACGCGACGCATGGAAGGCGATTACAAGGTCAAGCTCGAGGTTTTCGAAGGACCGCTCGATCTCCTGCTTTACCTGATTAAGCAGGATGAGATCGATATTTATGACGTTTCGCTTGAACGCATCACTCGCCAGTACCTCGAATATCTTCAAGCGTTCAAGGAGCTGAATATCGAACTCGCTGGCGAGTTCATCGTTATGGCGGCAAACCTTATTTACTTAAAAAGCCGCAGCCTGCTGCCGGTCGATCAACAACCACCCGAGGAGGATGCCGGGGAAGATGATCCGCGCTGGGATTTAATTCGACAACTGATCGAATATAAAAAATTCAAGGAAGCGGCTGGGCAATTGCATCTGCGCGAGCTCGAACAAGAACGTATTTTCGCGCGCACGGGCGGGTCATCTCCGGACCGCGAGCAGCCACTTCGGCTGGGCGAGGTTGGAATTTTCCAGCTGATCAATGCATTTCAAACGGTGATCAAGCGGGTGGAGGCGCGGCACGACGTGCAGGAGATTTTCGGCGAGCGTTTTAGCGTTTCGGATGAGATCGATATTTATGACGTTTCGCTTGAACGCATCACTCGCCAGTACCTCGAATATCTTCAAGCGTTCAAGGAGCTGAATATCGAACTCGCTGGCGAGTTCATCGTTATGGCGGCAAACCTTATTTACTTAAAAAGCCGCAGCCTGCTGCCGGTCGATCAACAACCACCCGAGGAGGATGCCGGGGAAGATGATCCGCGCTGGGATTTAATTCGACAACTGATCGAATATAAAAAATTCAAGGAAGCGGCTGGGCAATTGCATCTGCGCGAGCTCGAACAAGAACGTATTTTCGCGCGCACGGGCGGGTCATCTCCGGACCGCGAGCAGCCACTTCGGCTGGGCGAGGTTGGAATTTTCCAGCTGATCAATGCATTTCAAACGGTGATCAAGCGGGTGGAGGCGCGGCACGACGTGCAGGAGATTTTCGGCGAGCGTTTTAGCGTTTCGGAGAAGATCGATATAATTTTGAAGCGGGTGGCAGGTGGTGCCGCTGTTCGCTTCTCAGATTTGTTTGGAGCCGTCATCTCGCGCGTCGAAGTCGCTGTGACTTTCCTCGCCCTTCTGGAATTGATTCGCCTTAAACAAGTCCGCGCGATCCAAAGGAGCATCTTTGACGAAATCGAAATCGCACCGACTGCAGCGTAAACGTGCAAGTCGATGCCGCGCATTTTGATCGCCGGATGCGGTTATGTTGGGCAGGCAGCTGCGGATTTGTTCCACGAGGCGGGCTGGACGGTGGAAGGCTGGACGTGCTCACCAGAATCAGCTGGCGTGCTTGCCGGTAAGGGTTATCCGGTTTACGCGGTCGATATCACAGACCGGACTCGGGTTAACCAACGCACCGGGACATTTGATGCCGTAATCCATTGCGCCAGTTCCGGCGGCGGCAACGCCGATACTTATCGGCAAATTTACTTAAATGGCGCAAGCAATCTTCTCGATCGATTCGTTGGATCGATAGTCGTTTTTACAAGCAGCACCAGTGTCTATGCGCAAACTGATGGATCGTGGGTCACCGAAGAGAGTGAGACCAAACCGACGCGCCAGACGGGTCGAACACTGCTTGAAACAGAAAACCTGCTCCTCGCCCACGGCGGCATCGTCGCGCGACTCGCCGGAATTTACGGACCCGGACGGTCGGCGTTGCTGAGCAAGTTCCTTTCCGGCGAAGCGACTGTCGATCCGGAAAGCGATCGGTTTATTAATCAAGTGCATCGAGACGACATTGCCGCTGCCCTCTTTTTTTTGTTAGATCGACAACCTCAAGCAAAACAAGTTTACAACGTGGTCGACGACCAGCCTATTCGGCAAAGCGAATGTTACCGCTGGCTCGCGAGGAAATTGAATCGTCCTTTCCCGTCTGTCGGAAAATCGACGCGGCGATACAAGCGCGGCGACAGCAATAAACGTGTTAGCAATGCAAAACTGCGCACCCTTGGCTGGACGCCGCGATATCCAACATTCGCGGATGCGATGGGAAAAAGCGTTTTGCCAAGCTTCGGTCAGTTTTGACCGTCTCGTTCCGAACTGGCTTTGCCAGCCCGCTCGCCGAAAAGCTGGCGGATCACTTCTTCGACGGGCACTTCCTGGACATTGATATCGCTG
>QHMQ01000204.1 GCA_003217835.1 Verrucomicrobiota bacterium | reverse complement strand
GCGCAGCGACGGTATTCTTTGTTAGGAACTTTTAATCATGGTGAGTACAACCGGCAAGAACTCGAAAAATATGACCCTTTCGATTTCGTGATGATGAATGGTTTGCTCCATCATGTTGACGATGCGACCGCCCTGGACCTTCTCAGACTAGCAAAGGCTTCTTTGAAGCCGGGCGGAAAAGTCCTTTGCATCGACGGCGGCCTTTATCCGAAGCAAAACGTATTCGCGAGATATGTGGTGAAGGAGGATCGGGGTGAGTTCGTTCGCAGCCCGGAAGCCTATAAAAAACTGGCGGTAGAGATCTTCGGAAAGGCTAATGTAAAGACCGATCTGAGAGATATTCCTTATTCCTTAGTTATAATGGTTCTTGAGAAGGCGAAGGTATAGGTCCAGCTCCCTGCCCCGCTCTGATAGGAGTGAGCGGAAAGAATAATAGACGCACAGCGCGCGCCAGCACGAGGGCCGCCAATAGCAGCCACGTCACACGGTTCAAGATCAGCAGCCCCCAAAACACAGAAGGACGGTAGGTAAATTCAACAACGTTTTTTCCAGCACGCACCGGCACACCAACCTGCCATTGATTGATGCGCAGAATCGGCTTGGAGTCGTCGTTTACCTTTGCCCTCCATGCCGGGATAAACCATTCATTAAGAACGAGCACACCGGGCTGAGAGGACTCAACCACGGCCACGACCTGATTGGTTGAGCTTCTGATGACGTAGAGCCTGTCATTTACCGCACTCGTTTCCATGGATGCCTTGGAAAGAAAACCTTCCACGCGGGACGCATCCTTCTCCTGGATGTAAGCGCTTTTGAGAAAATCGAATCCACCGCCAGCTTCCGTGATAAATTGGTTCTCATCCTTAACGGTTCCCGCGAGGGTGTGGACGAGAGCCAACCGGCCCATATACGCTGCGTTTTCGAAAAGCTTGTAGCCCTGCACTTCGAGCCGTACTTTTGCGCCGGGATCTGTCGGCTTTTCCTCCGCGCTGCAGAGGACGTAGCGCGTGCCCATCATGGCGCGCAGATAGGGTTCGTGCACCTGGCTGAATCGGAACTGATCGTAAGGCTGGGGAGTAAGCTGGGTGTAAAAGCTGTTGAATCCAAAATAGCTCGCGTTCATTCCCCAGGAGAAGAAATGGAACTGTTGGTCCCTAAAATCCATGCGGAAATCTCCGGGTTCGATTTTGTCCCGAATCGCCGAAAGGATCTCCAGGCTGCGAAGATTTTCGCCCTCCGCATATGTTGAGCTATAGAGGTGGAAAGTCCATGGTGATGAAATCGCGGATGCAACCGAGGCCAGAATTGCCGCCAGCGCCAGGACAGGTGTTGCTTTAACTCGGAAGAGCAAACCAAGTAGCACGACGATAGGAGCTAGAAGAAGAACAAGCCAGCCGCCTTGCCTTAAAGGCAGCAGCTCGACAGGCAATGTCAGGTGCGCGCTAGCCCATAACTCCCAAGCCACGACAGCGATTGCGATAAGAAACATAACAAGCACGGGAAGCCATACGCGCAGACGCGGTTTCCGGCCCGCTCCGCGTTCCGCCACGAAGTTGCCGATTTGATCAAATCCGAATCCAGCGAGAAAAACAACAGCAATCAAAAAAAGAACCAAATGCCGTACTGCTTCCCGGCTTTTATTGATGAGTGGAAGATGATAGTTCAAATAGGCGAATCCAAGATGGGTTCCGCAAGCTGATAACAAAGCGTAAAGCCCGATCGCGCCGATGACGCTGACGAGAAACCGCTCCATCGAATCTAACCGCCGGAAAAATAAAAGAGCGGACGCGACCCCCACCACACCGAGCGGGCCAACATAAGGGCTGCCGACCGCACCTACCCACCCTGGCCCGAGCAGAATTCCAGGAAGCTGGGTCAGAGTTAGCTGGTATCGGTTGAATTGCTCCCAGGGAATGGCTTGATGGCCGAGCACGAACCCTTCACCGATGTGTCGAATCATTCGTTCGATACCGAGTAACACAGGGACCGCTGAGACAGCAGCGAGCCCGAAGGCGATCGCACCTGCTGCGGCCAGCGAGAGGATGAGCCGGACAACTGCTGTCGAATCGCGGCGCAGGATCAGCCAAACCATCCCCGCGCCGAAAAAAATCACACAGAAGAACAGCGCGTGGGAAACCGGCTGAGCCGCTTGGGCGAGCGCAAGCAATCCGGCGGAGCCACCCAGTAGAAGAATACCCCAAAATCGGCCAGGAAATCGCAGAAGCAAAATCGCGCCGCCGATAAGCAGCGGCATCCAGGTATAGCTTGCTGTTATCGTAATCCAGCTCGCATACAGCTCCGTATTCCTAGCAAAAACACCGATGGAAGCGCTCGCGAATGCAGCCCAGGGTGAAATTCGAGCGCACCGGAGCATGCCGTACAAATTCAGCGCAAACAAAAAACGGTGGAATATGGCCAGGTACGTCAACGTATAAAGCGACTGGAGTGGGCCGCCGTAGTCGAGCAGGCCGAAAAAATAAAACGGATAGCAGACGCAATACTCCGGGCTCTCAAATACAGGAAACCCGGTGCCAAAGCTTGGTAGATAATAAGGGAATACCCCATGGAGGGCGAGCCGAGCTGTTTCTGCAAACATCGGTCCAAGAATGAAAACATTATCGCCGAACGGTCCGTAAAGCCGGTGATCCGCAAGCACGGGAAAGAACCGGAGCGCAACCAGCAGCATCAGTCCCGTCAGCGCAAGAAGCTCATGCCCAAAC
>QHMQ01000126.1:5414-20204 GCA_003217835.1 Verrucomicrobiota bacterium | reverse complement strand
TGTTTGCGCAAATCGCCGATCGTGCGAATTCCAAGCCGTTGCGCGTCCTTACGCCGCATGACAAGCGCATAGGTGTTGTTAAAACCAAGCGGCTCCGTCATCCCGACGCCGAATTTCGTCAACGCATCCCGAATTTCCTGGACCGACAATTGCCGTTCGGTCCTGAGAATTTCTTGCGCGATGGTTCCGGTATACTCTGGATAGACGTCGATTTGCCCGCCGCGTAACGCTTCCCAAAGGATAATCGTGCCGCCCATGCCTTGTCGATGTTCCGCCGGAATGCCCGTTTCGTTTAGCGTGCGCTTGGCAATTTCCCCGAGAACGTAAGATTCGGTGAATTTTTTCGAACCGATTAAAACTGGATTGGCAGCGAAGCACAAAGTTGCGCTGAAAAAGAGAAGAACCAGAGTTAGGCGAACGAAACTTTTCATGCCAGAGCGACGCTCCGTTGCGCGTTGATGAACTCGGAAACAAAGGGATTGGCCGGTCTTTCGCGAAGATCGGTTATCGAACCTTGCTGGACAACGCGGCCTTCATTCATGAGCACAATTTCGTCGCCGAAATAAGCTGCTTCCGCCAGGTCATGCGTGACGAGCAGCGCGGTTTGGCGCAAGCGCGCGAAAATTTCTTTGAGATCCTTTTGCAACGACGCCCGCACCAATGGATCGAGCGCGCCGAGTGGTTCGTCGAGGAGCAATAATTCGGGCGAAAGCATTAATGCCCGCATCAAACTGACGCGTTGACGCTGACCGCCGGAAAGTTCAAGCGGGTACCGCGCCAGCAGGTTTTCGGGAAATCTTGTCAGCTCGCACAATTCAGAAAGCCGCGTGCGCATTTCTTTGTCGGATTTTTCGAGATGGCGCGCCATTAAAAGGATGTTTGCGTGTGCCGTGAGATGTGGGAAAAGGCCGCCTTCCTGAATGACATACCCGATGCGGCGACGCAATATTTCGATGTTAGCAGGTGTAATCTGTGAGCCATCGAAATCGATTGTGCCAGAATCAGGCGCGATCAGCCGAATGATGATTCGTAGCAGTGTCGATTTCCCGCAGCCGCTCGGTCCGATTAGGACCGTGGTTTTGCCGCGCTCGATCGACAGATTCGTCGGATGCAGCGCCGGTGCGTCGGTGTAGCCTTTCGTGACATCGACAAGTTGAACGAGGGCGCTCATAGCTGTGGCCGCTTCGCTGTGCGAAGCAGCGGCGCGGATGTTGCGTTCATAACCTGAAGCGCGCCATCCACAGCGCGGCGCCTACAGTTTCACGGTGAAATAGAAAACGCCAAACAAGTGGCTGTTATCAGTCCACATTCGAACAAACTCAAATCCTGCCTTGTGGGCGAGGTCGATAAAACCTGGCGGGGTATGTTTGTAGGAATATTCAGTGATGATTTTCTCTCCCGTATGGAAATGAAACTGCCGGTCCTTAATTCGCACAGTCTGATCGGTTTCGCTGATGAGATAGATCTCGATCCGGCCTTCGTCCGGATTGTAAACCGCGTAATGCCGCCACTGTCGTAGATCGAAATTCGCTCCGAGCTCGCGATTCGCGCGCGCGAGCAAATTCAAATTAAATTGGGCGGTCACACCGGCGCTGTCGTTGTAAGCGTGTTCCAGGACCTGTCGATCTTTTCGCAGATCGACGCCAATCAAAAGCCCGCCGTCATCTTCGCAAAGATCGATAACGCGCTGTAAGAACGTCATTGCTGCCGGCGGCTCAAAATTGCCGATGGTCGAGCCAGGAAAATACACAATCTTGCGCGCGGCTTTTCGCGAAGCCAGAGGCAGATCGAACGGTTCGAGGTAATCGGCGCAGACCGGCAGAATTTCGAGCTTGGGAAAAAGCTTGCGAAACAACGCGGTCGAGCGTTCGAGCTGTTCTTTTGAAATATCCACTGGGACATAAACGGCCGGTTTTTCTAGCTCTTCTAGAAGGACGCGCGTTTTTGTTCCGGCGCCAGTGCCAAGACCGATCAGCTCACAGCGCGCGCCGATGCAACGGGCCATCTGATGAGCGTGAAGCCGGAGAATCGCGGTCTCAGCTCGAGTGATGTAATATTCCGGTAGTTCGCAGATTTTTTGAAACAGCTCCGCGCCGTTCTCATCGTAGAAATATTTGCACGGCAAGGTTCGAGGTTGATCCGAGAGGCCGGCGATCGCCTCCGAAAGAAAATCCGATTTCGCCGGCTCAAGATCGACAACGGCGAGCCGATGTGGCTCGTGGTTCATTTTGAGTCGCGTGCGAGCCGAATCCCTGTGAATTGCCAGCGTTTTTCGGGCTGAAAAAAGTTTCGATACGTCTTGCGGATGTGCGTGCGCGACGTCGCGCAGGAGCCCCCACGCAAGACATACTGATTGCACATGAACTTGCCGTTGTACTCCCCGAGCGCGCCAGGCGCGGCGTGGTAACCAGGGTAGGGGGAGTACGCGCTCCGCGTCCATTCCCAAACATCGCCAAACATTTGTTGAAGTTGTCGATCCTGTCCTGTCGATGGTCGTGGATGAAACTCCTCGTTCTCGACGAAATTACCTTCGATCGCACAATCAAGCGCGACACGTTCCCATTCGAATTCCGTTGGCAACCGGACGCCACTCCAATTCGCGAAGGCGTCGGCTTCAAAATAGCTGACATGTGTTACTGGCTCTGATTCATCGACGGGACGAAAACCGGAAAGCGTGAACTGCCACCACGCGCCGTCGCGTTTTTCCCAGTAAAGCGGTGCCTGCCAGTGTTGCTCATTTACCGCCATCCAACCGAGCGACAGCCAAAACTCCGCTCGCGCGTATCCACCGGCTTCGATAAATTCGATATATTCGCTATTTGTAGTTGGCCGCGAAGCGAGCGAAAACGCACCGACCAGCGTTCGATGACGCGGGCCTTCGTTATCGTAGGAAAAGCCGTCGCCCTCATGACCGATCTCCACGGTTGTTTCTTCGAAATGGAGGAAATGCATCGGGGCGATTTTTGCCTGGACAACGTCGATCTCGCTCTCGCGGAAAACTGGATAGAGCGGATTTTGCGCGAAGACGTGCTTGATGTCTGTGATGAGCAACTCCTGATGCTGCTGCTCGTGATGAATGCCGAGAACTAGAATTGGCTCGATGTCATCGAGAAGTTTTTCGTCAGCATGGGAAAGGAGATTGTCGGTATGCGAATCAATCGAGGAGCGGTAGCGCTGTGCTTCCTTTACGGTGGGGCGCGAGATCAATCCACGGAGGTCGCGCCGTTGCATGTCGCCGGCCGCGTTGTAGTATGAATTGAACAGATAGGCGTATTGCGGAATTTCGGCGCGATATCCGGGAACGAATCGTTTCAGGATAAACGTTTCGAAGAACCACGTGGTGTGGGCTAGATGCCATTTGGTTGGGCTGACATCCGGTATCGACTGGACAACACAATCCTCGGGCTCAAGATTCGTGCACAGTCCCGTCGTGAAGTTTCTGATTTGGCGAAAACGCGCGAGCAGACATTCGGCACGCGATCGGCCTCCGTTCGAACGTGGCGATGCGGCCGTTGCTTCATTGATGGCGGGCGCGGCGATTGAGCTCAAGTGATGCCGCCTTCCTGCTCGATTTCCTCTCGGCGGGCCTCGAGCATTTGATCGTGCGCCGCTTCCTCAAGACCGTCGGTGACCAGTTGCTCGCCAACCGTTTCGTCTTCATCCAATCCAGCACGGGGCGCTCTCTGTCCCGTATTATTCGCGATGACTTCCCATTCTTCTACCAGATCGGCGTTCTGGCTGGTTTCCTCCGGCGGCACAGGAACAGCAGCACCAAGCAATTCCCGCCGCGCTTGGGCCCAATCCGCATCAGTAAATTCATCGGGATTACGTTCGCCAATCATGGCAATTTCCCTGGCGCGTTTTTCGACTTCCTCCGGTGACGGCGCGCCGACGCCGTTGCCGTGCACGGAAATTTTTCCAGCTCCAGGTTGTGAGTAATCGTTCATCACGAATAATACGAAAGGCCAGTGCGGATATCCGCAATACACTTTGGACTACAGATTGCACGCTTGCAATACAAGCGCTGAAAAGCACGGGCTGGCTGCGATAAAAAAATGGGCGGCGAAAGACTGATTCAACTTGGAGCCGGATCTCAGATCGCTTTTGAAGAATACGGCGATCCGACGGGCATGCCGGTGGTATTTTGTCATGGGTGGCCCAGTTCGCGCACCATGGCACAATTAACAGATGATGCGGCGCGCCAGCTCTGTATCCGCATCATTTCACCAGACCGGCCCGGAATCAGTGGATCTAGCTTTCAGCCGAATCGCAAATTGCTCGAATGGCCGCCGATTGTGGAGCAACTGGTCGATCACATTGGCGTCGCAAAATTTCGAATGCTCGCGATTTCCGGTGGTGCGCCGTACGCCTATGTAACTGGCAAGGCGATGCCGGAGCGGGTCCAGACGATTGCGATCGTGAGCGGCGCACCGCCGATTGCAGACCTTGCCGATCACAGCGGTTTGCTGAGACTTTATCGCTGGATGCTGAAATTTCGCCGAACATCTCCCCAACTCCTGCGAATACTATTTCATATCGGGCAGCCCTTTGCCGCCAGGCGAGTTCCAATTCGATTGCGTCCGCTAATCCTGAAGTTTTTGCATCCTTACGATGCGGCGGTCCTGCACGACGACGCGCCGTTCGAAGCGTGTTTTGAAAGCGCGCGGCGAGCGTGGCGGGGATCTGTCGAAGGCCTAATGATTGACGCACAAGTTTATGCCGAGCCGTGGGGTTTCAAGTTGGAAGATGTCGATGTGCCGGTGCGGCTTTGGCACGGCATACAAGACCGGGCATTTTCGTTTCGTGTGGCGGAAGAGGTCGCGAAGCGTCTGCCTAATTGTAAAGCGCGCTACATTGATAAAGCTGGTCATTATTCGCTGCCCATCCGGTACATGCGCGAGATCCTCACGGACTTAATTGCAGTGTAACGACGCGCTCGCCCCGCACAGCGAAGCGGTTATAGCAGCAAAGTTTTCCCGTGCGTCGGCCGTACTGCACGGTAAACATTTGACGTGGAAGATTTCACCGGAGGCGCAACCCATGGTCAACGGTCGCGGCAGCAATGGACTGTCGATCCGCCGTTTAACACGCGGGTGCGCGAGCTCGTCCGTGACTGGGGAACGGAAAAGTCTTCCGAGCTGATCGAGGAGATGATCGTGACGGCGCTCAAGATCGCGCGCGATCAGATGAACGTGGCCGATCTCAAGCTGATCAATCGATCAGTAAAAGAGATGCGCTATGCGGCAAAGGTCTTCGCGCGATTTCAACGCTTCCGGAAAGTTGCCGTGTTCGGTTCGGCTCGCACTTTGCCCCATGCAGCGGAGTTCAAGGTCGCGGAGGATTTCGGGAGGGAAATGGTCGCGCACAACTTTATGGTGATAACCGGCGCGGGCGATGGCATCATGGGCGCAGCGCAACGTGGCGCAGGCCGCGAACACAGCTTCGGCCTGAACATTCGTTTGCCGTTCGAGCAGCGAGCCAACCAAGTTATCGAAGGCGATCCCAAACTGATCAATTTGAATTACTTCTTTACCCGTAAACTGAGCTTCGTGAAAGAAACAGACGCTTTCGCGCTATTTCCGGGCGGTTTCGGCACACTCGACGAAACATTCGAGGTGCTCACGCTTATGCAGACCGGGAAAGCGCGTGTGATTCCGGTGGTCCTCCTCGACCGGCCAGATGGAAATTATTGGGAGACATGGATGAAATTCCTCACCGAGCATCTGCTCAAGCTTGGCTTCATTTCGCAGGAAGATTTTTCTTTCTTTAAGGTTGTCCACAATGTCCGAGAAGCGGTCGCGGAAATTTTGCAGTTCTACAAGGTCTATCAGTCAGCGCGTTGGGTTGGCGAAAGACTCGTCATTCGCATTTGTCACCGCTTATCAAAAAAAGCGGTTGTCGATCTTAACGAGAAATTCGCAGACATCGTTCGGAGCGGCGAGATCGTGCAAGGTACCGCGCTGCGTCAGGAGAAGAACGAACCCGAGATTTTGAATCTCCCCCGACTGATTCTCACTCCTTATCGGCGCAGCTTTGGCCGCTTTCGTCAACTTATCGACGCGATTAATTCCTCAACAATCGCGTGAGGCCATCTCCACGGGTCTGACCGGCTGCGTCGATACAGGCGCGTCATCGGGCGAGGAAAGCGGTCCTGCCGCCTCTGTGCCTATCAATGAAGCATCGACTTGAAACTTTGTCTCCATCATGTCGTCAAACGAAAAATGCTCAGTCGCGTAGCGCAGGCCGTTTGCCGCAGAGCGCGCGGCCAGTTTCTGATCGGAAATCAACTCCAGGATCGAAGCGGCGAGAGATTTGCTATCGCCCGGTTCGATTAGTAGCCCGTTTTGCCGGTGCTGGATGATTTCCGGAATGTCGCCCACATTTGTCGCGACGACAGGACGGCCACTGGCGAAAGCTTCACGCAGAACGATCGGGGACGCCTCGGTGCGCAGTGAAGCGATCACGACTATGTCGCAAGCAGCATAAACATCTGGTGTGTCCCAGCGATATCCGACCATGAAAATTTTGTCGGCCAATCCTGCGCGATCGATCGCGTTCCTCACATTTATGCCGCGCCTCAGTTGGCCGGTACCCTGTCCCACGATGACGAGACGGGCATCAGGACGCTCCGATAAAACGCCGTGAAACGCTTCAACCAAGACGAGTTGACCCTTATCTGGACGAATCATACCGATATTGCCAATGAGTGGCGTGTCTGCGCTGAAACCCATTTCGCGCCGGAATTTCATTCGATCGCGTGGCGGTCTAAATTTTTGAAGATCAACGGCCGAGCCGACGACCTCGACCTTTGCAGGGTCGATTCCGTTTTCCTGCACGAGCTGCCGTTTGATTACCGATGCGTCGGCAACGATTTTCGAACAGCCATGCTTGAAAATGAAAGCGCGTCCTTTGCCTCCGATTGGATCTGTGATACAGCGCGCGCGGATTAATGGAATTCCACAAAAATAGAGCGGCAAACAAAGCCAGTGGCCTTTCGAACTGTAGGTTTTGAGAAGACCGATCTGATTTTGGCGGCAGAATCTCCAGAGTCGCCAGGAAAGCAATGGATCAAACCGGCGCCGTAACGACATTGCGATAGCTCGCGTGCCGAGCTCGCGTGCCTTGAGCAGAACCTGGCTGTCTGGATTGCAGATCAACCATGCGTTGTGCCGCCGCGCATTCAGCCAATTGATTTCGAGGCAGGTGCGATATTCTTGTCCGCCCCAGCTGCGACTGCTCTCAACGTAAAGAATGTTCACCTTGGATCGAACCCGTCCGGTGGCTTCGTGGCAGCTTAACCGGTCGCGCCACGTTTTTCGAGAATATAATCGTGAATCGTATTTACGGTTCGAAGCGCCTTGCCAGCAACTTCAGAGCTTGGGACGCCCACGCCGAAGGTTTTCTCCATGCCTACTGCCAGTTCGAGCGCATCGATCGAGTCGAGGCCGAGACTATTCGGGCCGAACAAAGGAAGGTCATCTGCAATCTGATCCGGAGTGGTCTGCAGCATCAAGTTTTTGACCAGCATCTCCTTAATAAGAGTGCGCAGATTGGTGTCGGACATAAAAGAAGTGGCGATTTTGTCGCAAGTCGCGGCGTAGGTCAACTGACCAGTAAAACCTCATTCGATCAGCAACTCGATCAAACGTCTGTGAAACTGATAGCCGCCGCTCTTATGGCCCTAAACTTGATCAGCATTGCCGCGGGGTTGATTGCCTGGTTCCGCGTCGGGCCGCGTTTCGCTGCTCGCTGGCTGGATCTCGATTTGGGGCACCGTCGATTCCGCCGGTTTTACGTCCGACTTCGCCGTTTCGTTCTCAGATTTCCCGGCCTTATGCAACTCGTCGCTGAACTCGTCCTTGGCTTTTTGAAACTCCTTCACTGCCTGGCCCATTCCGCGCGCGAGTTCTGGTAGTTTCTTCGCACCGAACAAAACGAGAATGATCAACAAGATGATGATCAAATCCGGTCCTGCCAAATTCATGAAGCTGGCAATGAGGCTCATAGATCGGTTTCAACATCAGACCGTTTGCTCAACTTGCAAGGCAAATCGGCCCAGCAGCGGCAAGCCGGTTGAAGTTGACAGGCTCCTGCTGGTGTGGGAAAAAGTCCCGCGATATGCGTCCGATCTGGAAAGGCAGCATCAGCTTTGGGCTAGTATATATTCCGGTGGCTGTTTATCCGGCCACACGCGAGGAGAAGCTTAGTTTCCGGCAACTCCGCTCCAGCGATCTTAGCCCTATCAGGTACAAAAAAGTCGCCGAAGCTGACTCAAAAGAGGTTCCGGCCGAGCAGATCGTAAAGGGGTTCGAATACGAACGTGGCCGTTACATTGTCATGAAAGAGGAGGATTTCGAGAAGGTCCGCATCGAATCCACTCATTCCATTGACATCACCGATTTCGTCGACTTGGAACAGGTTGACCCGAAGTTTTTCTACAAGCCTTATTTCCTGGAGCCGCAGAAGGGTGGGGAGAAGGCATACGCCGTTTTGCACAAGGCGCTTAGCGGGACGGGCAAGATTGGCATTGCCAAAGTCGTCATTAGCAATCGCGAGCACCTGGCCGCGGTGAAACCAGACGGACTATTTCTTATCCTGGAGCTGATGCATTTCGCGAGCGAAATCCTTAGCGCGGAAATTTTGAAGAACGGATCAGCCGCAGGGGTTACCGACAAAGAACTAAAAATGGCCCAAGCGCTCATCGACAGTATGGCGGTTTCTTGGGAGCCGGAAAAATATCGCGACGAATACCGGACGGCATTGATGGAGATCATCGAGCAGAAAGCAAAGAACAGACAAATCCCTGGCAGAGTGGCGCCTGCGCCCTCACCGACGAATGTTGTCGATCTTGTCAAAGTGCTTCAGGACAGCCTTAATCGCACTCAATCCCTGAAGCAGAAGCGCGGCTCTGCTCGGTCTAGCGGGCGTTCGACAGCCGCGCTGGTGAAGCAGAAGAGGCGCGCGGGCGCTTTGGACTAATTGCCATTTGATCCGAAGCGGTCGCTAAATCCGTTCCCGGAAATCAGATCGCTCGCCAAGTCTGAAAACCGGTTGCAAATCGAACCTTCTCCATTAGCTTACGCGTTCAATTTATGGCCAAGACTGCCTGGATTAATCGCAACGAGCGCAAGCGCGCGACGGTGAAGAAGTATGCTACATTGCGCGCCGAGTTGAAGGCGAAAAAAGATTATGCCGGCCTCGCGCAGCTTCCGCGCGACGCCAGCCCGAGCCGTGTGGTTAACCGTTGCAAAGTGACAGGCCGCCGGCGCGCTTTCATTCGCCGCTTCAAGGTTTCGCGTCTCACTTTTCGCGAACTGGCTTCGCAAGGGCTCATCCCTGGCGTAACTAAATCGAGCTGGTAAATTCGTGTTCGATGGGGTCTCGGATGCACGGGTTGCAACCGCGCAATGAACTTTCTATTTTTGTTTTTGACGGCAGCGCCCGTCGCTGAAACGATCATCGAACACTGGGACTCGCCCGGTGTTTTGATCGGCAAAATCGCGGCTATTGCTGCGCTTGTCGGGCTTAATGGTTTCTTCGTCGCGTGCGAATTTGCCGTTGTTAAGGTGCGTGGCAGCCAGCTCGATGCTTTGATAGAAGAGGGGAATATCCAAGCAAACTTCGTCAAGCATGTCCGTAGCCATCTCGACGCGTATCTTTCCGCGACCCAGCTTGGCATTACCCTCGCCAGTCTCGCGCTCGGTTGGGTCGGTGAACAGTTTCTGGTGCAAATCCTTGAGCCGTTCTTCGCTCTCGTAAATATTCATTCGCACGGAGTTGTCACGTCGGTGTCGGTCGCACTCGCCTTTGTCGGTATCACTTTTCTGCACATCGTCTTCGGTGAACTCGGCCCGAAATACACTGCGATCGCGAACCCATTATCGGTCGCCTTACGAATCGTGCGTCCCCTCGGCGCGTTTTATCTCTTCTTCCGTCCTGCGATTTGGTTGCTGCACAAATCTTCGAACTTGCTGCTGCAAGGACTGTTGCGCATGCGACCCGCCTCCGGTGCGGAGTTGGCACACAGCGAAGAGGAGTTGCGACTGATCCTCGAGCAAAGCGAAAAATCGCACGAAGTTTCCACCCTCGGACGCGATTTGCTCATCAATGCGCTCGATCTGCGCGATCGCGTTGTGCGCGATATCATGACACCACGCGGCGAAGTCGTTTATCTCGACCTTGAAGACAGCTTCGAAACCAACGTCAAAAAGGCAATCGAATCGCGACATACGCGTTTCCCGCTTTGCCGGGAAAATCTCGATAACACGATCGGCCTCATTCACATCAAGGAACTCGTGCCCATGATGCGCGATCCACATCCCGATCTCATGCGCATCAAACGCGAACTGATTCCAGTTCCGGAGATGATGTCGCTTGAGAAACTACTCAATCTCTTTCTCGGTAAACACGCCCATGTTGCGGTTGTTGTTGACGAATTCGGCGGCACGGTTGGCATGGTCACACTCGAAAATGTGCTTGAGGAGTTGGTCGGCGACATTCAAGACGAGTTCGATTCTGAAAAGGAAGAATTTCGCAAGATCAATGAAAACGAGTTCACCGTGGACGGCGCTCTTGGGCTTTACGAGTTACGTGATGCCGCCGGATTGGATTTGGAAAGCGCGGACGTCAGCACCATCGGCGGCTACGTCACCCATTTATTAGGCCATCTCCCGAAGCAGGGCGAGCAAGTAAAAATCGACAATTACTGCGTCACGGTTTCGCAAACGGACGGCCGGCGGGTCGGCCAATTGCATTTCAAAAAAGCGAGCGAGTCGCCAGCCGAAACGGCGACAAGAGCGGACGCTTCGCCTTGAATCCCGCCCTTACAACAAATGGATTTGATTGCGGAGGCCCAAGTTACTTGCCCGCATTGCGCGCAAGTTTTTCCGCTCGAAATCGACACGTCTGAGTCCGAGCAAACGTTGATTGAAGATTGCACGGTGTGTTGCCGGGCGATCACGCTAACCATCCGCTGCCGGCCAGGTGCGATTGTCGATCTTAGCGAGTCAGCGGTCTAAGTCGTGCGCGAAAAGCGGGGCGCCGTCGCAACTGCCCGACCAGAGCTTCGATGGCACGGAGAGTAGGCGGACTAATGTGATGCTCCATTCCTTCCACATCGTGATAGATCACTCGATCGTTGAGACCGAGCAGCTTCAGAAAATCGGTCAGGAGTTTGTGACGGTGGGCAATATTGCGCGCCAGCTTTTCACCCGCGCTGGTTAGAACCAAGCCGCGATATTTTTCGTATTTGAGCAAACCATCCGCGTCCAGGCGCTGCACCATGTTGGTGACACTAGCCTGCGAAATCTTTAGGGCGGAGGCGATATCGACGACGCGGGCATAACCCTTGGAATTGATCAGCTCGAGTATTCGTTCGAGGTAATCCTCGACTGCGGAAGAACTGCCTAACGCAGAGGGAGAGTTTTTACCGGGCACGGGCTGAAGAATAGAAAGCAGAGTGAAATAGTCAACCAAATAAATAATTGTCTGTTGACAGAATCATATAATGATACAACTAAATTAGGCCAACCTAAATCACTCGAATTCATGGATCAATCTAACCGTATTGTTGTGCCGGAGCCGGCAATCGGTTGGCGCAAGCGTGCGGGACAAGTCTCGCTGCCGGAAGTCCACCGCAGCATTGTCGTTCCTACAACTGCTTCGTTTTGGAGGAAGCTGCTCGCTTTCTCCGGCCCAGGTTTTTTGGTCGCCGTCGGTTACATGGATCCTGGCAATTGGGCCACTGACTTATCAGGCGGGGCCCAGTTCGGTTACTCGCTTTTGGCTGTCGTCATGATCTCCAATTTCATGGCGATCATGCTTCAACATTTGTGCATCAAACTCGGCGTCGCTACGGGGCGCGATTTGGCCCAAGCCTGCCGCGACCATTATTCAACACCAACCGTGTGGTTTCTCTGGATTCTTTGTGAAATCGCCATCGCCGCGTGCGATCTGGCCGAAGTTGTCGGATCGGCCATTGGCTTGCAGCTTCTTTTTGGGATTCCGCTGGTATGGGGGTGCATCATTACCGCGCTGGATGTGCTGGCGGTGCTTTATCTTCAAACCAAGGGGTTCCGTTACATTGAGGCTCTCGTGATCACGTTGATTGCAACCATCGGGAGTTGTTTCGCAGCCGAGCTGGTTTTTTCCAAGCCGGGTCTCACAGGCGTCATGCTTGGATTCATTCCCGGTCCGCACATTGTCATGAATCAGGGAATGCTATACGTCAGTATTGGCATTATTGGCGCAACCGTGATGCCGCACAATCTCTACCTGCATTCGTCCATCGTGCAGACGCGGAAGTTCGAGCAGACGCCCGTGGGCAGACGCGAGGCGATCAAATTCGCCACCATCGACTCGAGTGTCGCGCTCATGTTTGCCTTGTTTATCAATGGCGCGATCCTCGTGCTCGCGGCAGCTGCTTTCCATTGGTCCGGGCATCAGGACGTGGCGGAAATTCAGGATGCTTATAAATTGCTCAGTCCGTTGCTCGGCGTGGGAGCAGCAAGCATTCTTTTCGCGGTAGCGTTACTCGCTTCGGGACAAAACTCGACCCTCACCGGCACGCTCGCGGGCCAGATTGTGATGGAAGGTTTTCTTAACTTTCGCATCACCCCGTGGCTACGCCGGCTAATCACGCGAGCGGTGGCGATCATTCCTGCGGTACTCGTGATCGGCATTTTTGGTGAAGGCAAAACCACGCAATTACTGGTGGCCAGCCAGGTAGTTTTGAGCATGCAACTCGGCTTCGCCGTCTGGCCGTTGATGCGTTTTACCGACGAAAAGGTAAAGATGGGTGAGTTTGCCAACAGGCTTTGGTTGAAAATTCTCGGCTGGACGGTGGCAGGCATTATCATTGTGCTCAACGTGAAGCTGCTCTTCGATACCTTTATGCCGGACGCGATCCTCAAAGCTGTTTACGGATTTCTCCGTCTGCCAGCTCCGACCCAGTAAGCGGCGCCTATGTATCACCATATTCTCATCCCGCTCGAAAACAGTCCGGCCGATGAGACCATTCTGGCTCACATCAAACCGCTCGCCCGCATGACCGGCGCGAGGCTGCTCCTCGTCCACGTTTCCGATGGCTGGGTGGCGCGAAATTTCGATCAGCTTCAGCTCGCTGAAAGCGAGGAGATGAAACAGGACCGTGCCTACTTGGAAAAACGCAGCCGCCAGCTGGCGGGAGAAGGTTTCCCCTGCGACGCGGTGCTCGCGCTTGGCGAACCGTCGGACGAGATCATCAAGCTCACGCGTGAGAAAGATGTCGATCTTATCGCAATGACCACGCATGGTCACCGCTTGATCGGTGACATTCTTCATGGCGCCACGGCGGACAAAGTACGGCACGAGGTTGACGTACCGGTGTTGCTGCTAAAGGTGAAAAGTTAGCGGACCCCCGGAAAAGCTTCAAAGGCTCAACCCGCAGCTGCGCAATAACTGGCGAATTGATTTAACAGCAAGTCGGAGACTTGCTCTACTCTTGCTGCGTGAAAGTTCTCTTTCTCACGAACGAATATCCGCCGCGTATTTACGGCGGTGCAGGCGTGCATGTGGATTACCTCTCACGCGAATTGGCCAAGTCGATGCCGGTGGAAGTGCGTTGCTTCGGGGATCAAGATTTCGAAGAAGGAAATCTAAAAGTCAGAGGATTCGAACTCGACACGAGCGATTTCACTTGTCCGAAGTCCTTACAATCCGCTTTCGGCGCCGTGCGTCGTTGCACCGATTTCAATACGACAAACATCGATGCCGATCTTGTCCATTGTCACACGTGGTACAGCCACTTCGGCGGTATTTTGGCGAAACTCAATTATGGGATTCCGCTGGTGATTACGGTTCACTCGCTCGAGCCGTTGCGGCCATGGAAACGGGAGCAACTCGGTGGCGGGTATGATTTCTCGCTCTGGATCGAGAAAACTGCACTGGAAATGGCGAACGCGATCATCGCCGTTTCAGGCGAAACCAAATATGACATCGAGCGATTATTCGACGTCGATCTCAAGCGCGTGCGTGTAATCCATAACGGCATCGATCCCAAAGAGTATCGAAGAGTCGATTCAACCGAAGCGCTGGTTCGTTACGGGATTGATCCCGCTAAGCCGTATCTTCTTTTTGTCGGTCGTATCACGCGCCAAAAAGGAATCATGGATCTTGTCCGCGCCATCCCATTCATGGATCGGCAATTTCAAATCGTGCTTTGCGCCGCTGCTCCCGACACTCCTGAAATTGCGGAGGAAATGAAAAATGCAGTCGAGACGGCGAGGATAAAGCGCTCCGATATCGTCTGGATCGATGAGATGGTGGACCGAAAAACGGCGACCGAACTTTATTCGCATGCGGCCGTATTTTGCTGCCCATCCATCTACGAACCGTTTGGCATCATTAATCTGGAAGCGATGGCCTGTGAGACGCCGGTGGTGGCGAGTGCGGTCGGCGGCATCAAGGAAGTAGTTGTCGATGGAGAAACTGGATTTTTGGTTCCGCTCGAGCAAATGAAAGAGAGCCCTTTCGAGCCGGCAAATCCTGAGGAATTTGCGCGCGATCTCGCGGCGCGCATTAATCAGCTCATGGCCGATCCCAAGCTGCGCGAAAAATTCGGCAAAGCTGGACGCAAACGCGCCGAAGAAAAATTTAGCTGGTCCGCGATCGCACGGAAAACAAAGGCTCTTTACGCGACTCTTAGGTAGCGGCCCTCTGTCGGCGCCGCACTGGTTCAACACGATATACTATAAGTGGATCTATGTTTGTTGATCGCATAAAAGTCTTCGCTCAGGCCGGCACCGGCGGGCG
>QHMQ01000126.1:0-5340 GCA_003217835.1 Verrucomicrobiota bacterium | reverse complement strand
TAATCTCTCAAATCTTTTTTACGAGCCAATCATCAAGGCGAAGAACGGCGGACATGGGCAAGGGAAGAAGATGCACGGGCGTTCCGCGCAGGCGAAAATCGTGAAGGTGCCTGTGGGAACGATTGTTTACGAATCGCGGAATGCGGACCAAGGATTGCGGAAAGAAGGCCGAGATCATCAATCATCGAACATCAAACATCAAACGCCCGACAAAGATGTAGTCAATGCGAGCGTCGAGCCATCAACCTCTCCGCCACTTATCGATCTTACGCATCATGGTCAGGAATTCGTGCTTTGTCGCGGCGGCGCGGGAGGGAAGGGGAATGTGCACTTTAAGAGTTCGCGCAATCGTGCACCGCGCCAGTACACGGAGGGCGAAGAAGGCGAGCAAGGACATTTTCTATTCGAGCTGCGCACGATTGCGGATGCGGGATTGGTTGGTTATCCAAATGCAGGCAAGTCTACGCTTTTACGCAGGATTTCTGCTGCGCGTCCAAAAGTTGCGTCATATCCGTTCACGACCCTGCACCCAATTATCGGCGTGGTTGAATTGCCCGGTTACCGTCGAGTGACCATCGCGGACATTCCGGGCTTAATCGCAGGCGCCCACCGCGATTTCGGTCTGGGACACGATTTTCTGCGGCACATCACCCGTTGTCTTTTCTTGCTTTTCGTTGTCGATGTTGCAGGCAGCGAGGGGCGAAATCCAGTCGAGGACTTGCGAAACCTTCGCCGTGAAATTGATTTGTACGATCCGGCACTGTCAGGACGCCCGTGGTGCATAATCGCAAACAAGATAGATTTGCCTGCGGCGCGAGAAAATCTAGAGACGTTGCAAAATTCGTTCCCTACGGTGGAACTGGCGCCGGTCTCTGCATCAACGGGCCAAGGGATCGAGGCCTTCAAAACAAAACTTGAAAAGTGGTGCTGACCAGCGCAAGCTCGACATCCTTGTTTCCAGGGAACGCAACCTCAGCACTCCGCTAACTAACAAGTAGACAAAGGACGCCGTCTAAGACAGACTCAGGACTTCTTTATGGCCAAGCGTGTTATAGCAAGCTATTGCTCGAGCTTTCTCAAGCCGGAGATGTTGCACATCTACCGGCAGGTAAAAGGGCTGCGCCGGGTCAAGACCTTTGTCATGACCAAGGAGCTGCAAAATGCAGAACGTTTCCCTTTTCCTGATATCGAAATTATTCCAACGCAGCGCATGAACCTTTTGCGCCACGGGTGGCTTAAATTCGTGAAACGGCGTCCGCCGGTTATTTATCGGGGAGAATATCAACTACTGGCTTCGCTCCTGGAACGGCGCGGTGCTCATCTCATGCACATTTACTTTGGCCATACTGGCGTGCACCTGCTCCCGTTCATCGAACAGTGGAACAAACCATGCGTAGTATCTTTCCATGGCGCCGATGTAGCGATTAAAGAGGATATCGTGGATTATCCGGAAAAATTGCGACGTCTGTTCGAGGCTGTGCCGCTAGTTTTCGCCCGTTCGCAGTCACTTGCTGATCGGCTAAGCGAATTTGGCTGTCCGCCTGAAAAGCTGCGTATCAACCGCACAGGCGTTCCGTTGGATGAATTTCCATTCGTTGATCGACAACCCCCACAAGATGGCCACTGGAGAGTAATGCAGGCGTGTCGCTTGATTCCCAAAAAAGGCGTAGCGACGAGTTTGCGCGCGTTCGCAATTTTCAAAAAGGATCATCCGCAGGCCAAATTCTATATCGCGGGAAAGGGGCCGCTACAGCCGGAATTAGAAATGCTTGCTGCCGGCCTAGGCATTTTCAAGGACGTTCACTTTATAGGATTTCTATCACAGCCGAAGCTGATGGAACTTTACGCGAGCTCGCATCTGTTTCTCCATCCGAGCGAAATGCCACCCGATAAAAATCAGGAAGGAGTCCCAAACTCCATTCTTGAAGCGATGGCAACCGGACTGCCGGTGGCAGCGACGCAACATGGTGGAATCCCTGAAGCGGTCGAGCATGGACGCACCGGGTGGCTTGTGCCCGAGGAGGACCACGTCGCGTTAGCCAACGCCATGCAGGAAATCACGCGTTCGCCTCGCGTCCTGACCGAGATGGGATTGCGCGCGCGCGAAGCAGTGATCAAGCGATTTGAACAGGAAGCACAAATTGATCAGCTGGAATGGTTCTATGAAGAAGCGATCGTCCTGAATGGTGCCGCGGAGCCCGCGGAGGCCAAGCCGGTGACCCAACTCGCTCCTCAATTTGCCGAACAGGTGCCGGCAAAATAGCGGGCGGTTCGAGAATTTTGTTTGATCATCGAGGCAAAACGCGCTTTGATATGCGCGCAGAGCCTCGTGGCTCTGGGGCTTCCAGCCTAGAAGATCATGGGCACGATGCCCGTGCTACCTTGCCACCAACCGAATGCAGTATTGTTTCTTTTCACGCTTGTCATTGTCGATCTTCGCGCTGTTTTGCGGATGCGTTTTTGTAACATCCGCTTTTGGGGCTGAGGTGGAGCCCGCGGTGCCATTAAAACCCGCGGAGCTGGTTCGCATCGGAAAGTTCGCGATTACAAACTCAATGCTGGTGACATGGATTGTCGCGGCGGCGATCATCGTTTTTGCCCAGTTAGCAACACGGAAAATTAAGGCGGTCCCGAGCGGCGCTCAGAATTTTTGGGAATGGCTGGTAGAAAGCCTCTATAATTTTCTCGAAAGCATTATCGGACGCGATCTTGTCCGAAAAACCTTTTGGTTCTTTGCCACCATTTTCATTTTCATTTTATTTGTAAACTGGTTCGGGCTTATTCCTGGCGTGGGCACAATTGGCTGGGGACATTACAACGCGAGCGGTGTTTTCCATGTCGATCGACCGCTACTGCGCGGGGGCAACGCCGATCTCAATATGACCACGGCAATGGCCGCGATCTTCTTTTTGCTTTGGATTATTTGGGCGATCCAGGCAAATGGCGTCGGAGGATTCCTGCTTCACATTTTTGGACCAAAGGGCGAGACGTCCGGGTTTTTGAAGGTGATCATGATTGTCATCTTCTTTATGGTAGGCTGGCTCGAAGTTATTTCCATTTTGTTCCGGCCGATTTCGCTCAGCTTCCGGCTTTTTGGAAATATTTATGCCGGTGAGAGCATTTTGGAAGCGATGTCAACAATGGTACCGGCGCTTTCCTGGCTCATTCCAATTCCATTTTATTTTATGGAAGTGTTGGTCGGAGTCGTGCAGGCGCTCGTTTTTATGTTGTTGACGGCCGTCTTCACGCTTTTGATTGCCCAACATCAGCCGGGACACGAACCACAACTCTAAAGATTTCGGCGACTGGTCGCGATGAACTGCGACGACGGCCAAAAAGAAACGAAACAAAAAATATGATACTACCATTACTGGCAGAGATGAGCGGAAGCATTCACGTGGGACTTGCAGCCATGGGCGCAGGTATTGGCGTTGGCCTGACCGGGTTGGGCGCGGCGTCCGCAGTCGGGCGAAATCCGGGCGCAGCGACACCGATTCTGGTGCAGGCGATCCTGGCGATCGCTTTCACTGAGGCGATTGTTTTCTACGCGCTCTACCTTCTTCCTCACTAAGATTTCTCAGCGCCGAAGGTGAGTGCCGTCGCGCCTGGAATTCGCGTTATGAATGTGATGATTGCTGTTACGAACGGAGGTTTTACAGACATGTTGCACGACGTGGCCGACACCTTCGGCTGGAACCCCTGGCTGTTTCTATCCCAAGTCATCAGTTTTGCGATTGTCGCATTCCTTTTGCGTCGGTTCGCTTACAAACCGATCCTCGGTGTGCTGGAAGAGCGCCGGCAGCGCATTGCGGAAGGATTATTGAATGCAGAGAAAATCAAGAAACAACTCGCTGAAGCGGAACAACGACACGCAGACATCCTGGCCAAGGCAAATGCTGAGGCGCAAAAAATGATCGATGAGGCGCGCGAAAGCAGCGCACACCTCGCCGAGCGCAAACAACAGGAAGCGATTGCGGCGGCGGAGCAAATTATTACGAAAGCACGCGAAACCGGCGCGATCGAACATGAGCGCACCATGGAATCTTTGAAGCGCGAGCTTGGGCGGCTCGTGGTCGAGACAACTGCAAAGGTTACCGGCAAGGTGCTTACTTCCGAGGACCAACGGCGATTACAGGAAGAAACAGCTCGTCAACTAGCCTGATGAAGATCAACAAGGAAATTCGCAGACTCTCGCGAGCAATGCTCACGGCAAGCTTTACTGACGGGCAGCTCGATCATGGCCGGATTGCATCGCTCGTCGAATCACTCATCGCGCGAAAGCCGCGCAATTATATCGCCGTCTTGAAAAACTACCGGCGCCTCCTTCGACTGGAGGTGGAAAAACGCCGTGCCCGGGTCGAGACAGCAAGCGAGTTAGATTCGGAAGCCGGTTCAACGCTCGTCGCGAACCTCAAAAAGAAATACGGCAACGATTTGGCAACAGAGTTCGTCGTCAATCCTCAGCTTCTTGGCGGAATGCGCATTCAAGTCGGCAGTGACGTTTGGGACGGCACCGTGCGCGGTCGGCTCGAACGCCTCCAGCAACAACTTTAATCACCCAAAACCATGAGCAGCATACTCGAAGAGATCGAAACAAAAATTGACGGACTAAAAACATCTACCACAAGAAGCAACGTGGGTGTCGTGCGCGAAACCGGCGACGGTGTCGCGCGTATTGAAGGTCTTAGCGACGTCATGCTCAATGAGATGATCGAGTTTCCCAACGGAGTGTTTGGTCTGGCATTAAATCTGGAAGAAACCGAAGTGGGCGCCATTTTGCTGGGTGAAAGCACAAAAGTCGCAGAGGGCGACGAAGTAAAAACCACCGGAAAACTTTTGCAGGTCCCGGTGGGCAAAGCCTTGCTCGGGCGCGTCGTTAATACGTTGGGTCAGCCATTGGATGGCAAAGGTCCAATCAAGACCGACTCATTTTATCCCCTGGAAAAAATCGCGCCGGGCGTGATTAAACGACGCAGCGTCAGTCAACCGGTGCAAACCGGTATCATGGCAATTGACGCGATGATTCCGATTGGTCGCGGACAGCGGGAGCTGATCATTGGTGACCGCGCCACCGGTAAAACCACAATCGCGATCGACACCATCATCAGTCAAGCGCGACTCAACAAAGCGGGTGAAAAAGGAGGGTTGAAAGATTATCTCGGGCGCTCGCGGTTCTCGAAAAAGAAGAAGCCATGCCGTACACGACGATCATTTCCGCGCCGGCATCCGACTCAGCTACCAATCAGTATCTCGCGCCCTTTGCCGGTGCGGCCATGGGCGAATGGTTCATGGATAATGGCATGGATGCGCTCATCATTTTCGATGACTTATCGAAACACG
>QHMQ01000195.1 GCA_003217835.1 Verrucomicrobiota bacterium | reverse complement strand
TTCGACTCGGAGACGAGGCCGCGCTCCTCGAATACCTGTCTCAACCCGGAGTCATCGAGCACACGAGCATTCCAGCTCCGACCCTCGAGTCCCTGACGGCGTCTGTGCAACGCGATATCACCGCTTACGCAAAGAGCACATCATTCCGATTCGCTGTCGTCGCATCGGACGATCGCCTCATCGGCATCTGCGGATTCAACAGCTGGTCGCCCGCCCATCGGCACGCGGAACTCGCATATGACTTGGCGCCGCAGTACTGGGGCCAAGGCGTGATGCGTCGCGCAGTCGTAGCCATGCTTACTTGGGGATTCTCAGAGCTTGGCCTCAACCGCGTTCACGCCTTCGTAATGACCAGCAATCACCGATCCATTCGCCTACTCGAGCGCTGCGGCTTTTCGCGTGAAGGCACGCTGCGGCAGTACCGCATCGCTCGCGGCGAACCGAAAGACTTTCACCTTTACGCTCTGCTCGCACAAGACTTCGCCCGCACCGCGCGCGGCGCGTCGCCTAACCAGACGATGCAGCGAACCACTGGCCGCTCTGATGCGTAGCTTTCTTATGACTTCAACAGTTCAATTTCAATCTACGCTCGCTCTCACCAGCGGTGGCTGATCTTATTCTCGTTAGATGCAACGCCGCGATCCACCGCTAGACTCGCTGCCGATATAAAGCATCAACCAAAGAATGCATGCACCCAATTGCTAAAACAGCCCGGATTGCAGGTGCCGTATATCTATCGACACTGCCCCTCGCCATCTACTTCTGGTCTTACCTTCCGGGCAAACTCATCGCGCGCGGAAACGCGACGGCCAGTGCCGAAAACATCCTAGCCCATGAGACTCTTTTCCGCTTTTCCATCCTCGGTGATCTTTTTACGCACGTGATTTTGCTTTGCTTGGCCTTTCTGCTCTACCGATTGCTCTTCGATGTGAACCGCACGTGGGCTTTTGTAATGGTCGGCTTTGTTCTGGTCTCCACCGCAGTCGGTTTCTTGAATGCGCTGAATAGCCTTGCGGCTGTGATTCTATTCCGCGGCGCTGACTTTCTCGTCGTGATCGATAAGCCGCAGCGTGAAGCCATGGCAATGTTGTTCATTCGCCTTCACGGTCAGGGATTTTTGATCAATGAGGTGTTTTCGGGTCTGTGGCTGTTTCCGTTGGGTCTGCTCGTCTTCCGCTCGGGCTTCCTGCCGCAGTTCCTTGGTCTTTGGCTGATCATCGCCTGCTTCGCCTGGCTGGTTATCAGTGTGATAGCCCTGGTCTTCCCGGTTTACTACGACACGGCGTTTGGCTTTGCTCAACCTGTGGTGCTTGGTGAGATGGTTTTCGCGCTGTGGCTTCTAATTAGGGGCCCGAATATGCAAGCGCCCGGGCCCGCAGAACGATGCATCTAACCAAGCGATGCAGCCAACCGCTGGCCGGTGTACTGCCTTGCTCCACTTTATGAAAACACGTCCATTGCAATTCACGCTCGCTCTCGCCAGCGGTGGCTGATCTTGTTTTCGTTACGCACAAAATTATGAAACGCAGCCTTATACTGACCCTGATTCTTATAGCGTTGGCTAGCCAGCAATTGACCGCCGAAACGGCGAAATCGGTTGCTCAATCGTCACCCGAAGGCCTTGTTGCCGATCTTTATAAACTGGATGAAAAAAAACAGAGCCCTTTTTCACAAACCAAAGATCATGACTTGGTGACCAAATATTTTTCGGAACGCTTGGCGCAACTTATCTGGAAGGACGCGGTGAAGTCAAAAGGCGAAGTGGGTGCTCTCGACGCCGATCCCCTTTACGACGCGCAAGACTTCGACATCAAAAAGTTCTCGCTTCGAAAATCCAAGTCCGAAAAAGACTCTGCCGAAGTGATCGCTTCGTTTGAAAACATGGGTCACAAAACTGAAATCACCTTTTCTCTTGTTCTTACAAAAACGGGTTGGAAAATTTCGGACATCAAGTATGCGGACGGCAGGCATTTGGTTGGTCTCTTAAGTGGGAAGTAATTTTGTCCCTAACCAATCGCTAGAGCCTGGCCGCTCCGACGGCTTGCTTCACTTTATGAAGACACGTCCATCGATATTTACGCTTGTCGACTCCTTTGCTCCCGCTCAGTCGCCGCTACCGCACGACTGTGCCGTATACCCCTCGGCTTCCCGGGCCGCGGTGTTCTCGCTAGCGGCGGCTGATCTTGTTGACCCATGCGCTCCCGTTTGATCGACCTCTCGGTACTCATTCTTCCTCTGGTGCTTGGTGGCTGCTCCCAGCGCGGTTTCGATGCGGCGACGGAGCAGGCGAAGCTGTTGCGTCGGGATGCCGAATGGGCTGACCTTGCCTCGGCTGGGAAGGATGTTGAAAAGATCGTCTCATATTGGACCGACGACGCGGTGCTCATTTTCCCGGGACAGCCCGTACTCGAGGGTAAGACTGCTATTCGCGCTTATGTCGCAGAGAGTCTCAATACTCCGGGATTTAAAATCCGCTGGGTGTCGGAAAAACCGGTATTCTCACCGGACGGCAAACTGGCCTATATGCGGGGCAAGGAGGAATTAACCGTGCCTGGCCCAAATGGTGCCCCTGTGACGGCTCATCTCAGAGGAATATCGATCTGGCGTTTGGACGCCGACAGACAATGGCGCTGCGTAGTAGGCGAAGTAATCCCGCGTCGTCGCTAACAATTTCCTTTCCGCTGGCAGTCGAACAGCGACTTACACGTTCCAAGCCTCACATGTGCAACCAGTCGTAGGCGCTGGTAAAAGCGATGCTGTTCGCGAAACCGTGAACATAGCGATTGCCTGGAGCGTATCACTGGTGGCTAAGGAGATTTGCTCCCATCAGTCCGCTTCGCGGCTCCGCAGGAGGAGCGACGCAATAGTGTTGAAGAAACGGACGACGTAAGCGAGGTACCCAACGAACGAAACGAGCTGAATGCTGATCAGCCAAACGTGACCGGCGCGAGCGACAAAGAAATCGGGTCGGCTGCATATGGCGAATGCGCACCCGAGATTGAGAAGGAAAAGTAAGGGAACAAGCGCCCAAATGTTCAGTAATTGATCCGCCCTGGTGCGCGCATAAAGCGCCCTATCGGCGTCGGTGCGCGACTCGACCATCCGCGCACGAATCAGCCGCATATCGTAGACAAAAAGCAGCCAAACGACTGCCGCGTAACCAGCGCTCAGCTGAAACCACGCCAGCGGACGATCGAGTCGGCTGAAAAGAATCGCCTCGCCCAGTGCGCAAGCGATGTAGAAAAAGTTATGCCCAAACTCGAGTGGCCATTTAATCAAGGTGAGCGTGTGAATGATTGACCGTGACCAAAAAATAAAGATCACGCACAGCCCGGCGGCGACATAGAGAAAAGCGCCCCAGTTTCGCGCTGACATCATGGCGCGCGCATTATCCGTTAAGAAAAAGAGGGCAACGCCTTGGATGATGCTGACGAGCGTCAGCTCAATGTTTATCACCGTCGAATCGAGTTCACGACGGCTCTCGCTCGGTGGATTCACGGATGCGAGTCGTAATCATTCGGCAGCCGGAATGTCAAGCTGCGGCCGGAATTTCGTTTGGAGTCGGGTAACAATTCCGACCGCGCCTGCAACTCTAACTTGGGGGTGCAACAAGGAGTTCGGAGTCGCAGGGTCCGGACAAAGACGTTGACTTGATTCCGCCAAGGATTAAGTAAAAGGGTCTTGATTACGTTACCGGGCGTTTGAACGCATCTTCAGCCGGGCGGAAGAGGGTCGATTGGCTGGACCTACGCTAGGACGGCCGCTTTACGCGATTGCCAGGTCCAACTGGAAACTCGGAGTACTTAAAGAAGTTCGGCCCGCGCGGCGTACGCAACGGTTGAAAAGCAAAAATT
>QHMQ01000194.1:5314-7437 GCA_003217835.1 Verrucomicrobiota bacterium | reverse complement strand
CTACGTTTACGCCAACTTTAATCTTAAAGACGGGCCGGTGGTGCTTGAGGTTCCGGCTCCTGTGGGCGCGGGACTGCTTGGAGCCGTTATCGACGCGTGGGATGTCACCACAGTGGGCGTCGGCCCTGAGGATGAGAACAAGGGCCAGGCCGCGAAATACCTGCTGCTGCCGCCAGGTTTCAAAGAGGACGTGCCGTCCGGATTTATACCCGCGAGATTTTCGACCTACAACGGCTATTGGTTGCTGCGGGCGATTCCGGCCGGCTCGACCGAAGTCGATGTCGAAGCTGCGCTGGCATTGGTCAAAAAGCTGCGGGTCTATCCGCTCGCGCAGGCGACAAATCCGCCCGAACAGCGCTTCATCGACATCCACGGCAAAACGTTCGACGGTGTGCCCAATTTTGATGAAAGCTTCTTCGTAAGCCTTAACCGGATGGTTCAGGAAGAACCAGTGCAGGAACGCGACTTGGTTGCGATGGGCATGCTTCAGAGCATTGGCATCGAGAAGGGCAAGGACTTCAAGCCCGACGATGCGACCAAACGTATCCTTAAGGCCGCGGCTCAGGAGCAACTAGCCGTGTTCGTGCAAGGGATGAAGACCTTTGGCGAGCGCTGGTGGAAGGACCGAGCCTGGGCGCTTCCCGACAAGCGGGGCGTTAAAACTAACTTCAGCTACGTGACGGACGTCGCTCTGGACGTGGATGCGCGTGGCCTTTCCAACTTCGCCGCCTTTGGGTTTCCCAAACGGGTGGGGCAAGGTGGGAGCATTGTTTATCTTGTCGCGTTCCGTGACGGTCGCAGCGAGCCGATCAGCGGCGAGCATACCTACAAGCTGCACGTTCCCGCCAATGTTCCGGCAAAGCAGTATTGGTCGGTCATCGCTTACGACAGTCTTACAAACGCCTTTATCCGCGAATCGCCGGTGGTCGGCCTCGATTCTTATAGCACGACGATGAAGAAAAACGCCGATAGCTCGGTGGACATTTACTTCGGCCCCAAGGCGCCGGCCGGACAGGAGGCGAACTGGATATCGACTGCGCCAGGCCGCGCCTGGTTTGCGGGATTTCGCTTGTACGATCCGGACAAACCCTTCTTCGACAAAGCTTGGAAGCTTCCGGACGTCGAACAGGTGAAGTGATGAACAAACGAGTGGAACGTCGCAAATCGTGAATGCGAACCTGCTCACCTGCTCGTTAGGCCTGGCGCTTACGACAATCAATGCAGCTAACACGCAATCGCCTTCGCCATCCGCGGCAGGCGCCATTCCGGTTACGGTCGACAACTTCACTCGCGCTGAGACTGACACTTACTTTGCCAACATCGTCAAAGAGGCTGGTGGCCCTGGCCGATTCTTTCATCGGCGCGAGATCGAGCCCATCGACAAACAAATCGTCATTCGCGGCAACCGCGACACGCTCTATTCGGCCGCGGTCTTTGATCTCGACGCTGGTTCAGTAACGATAACCCTCCCCGATGCGGGAAAGCGTTTCATGTCGCTGATCGTAATTGATGAGGACCAATATACGCCCGCGGTTTATTACCGAGCGGGAAGTCACACCTTCACCAAAGAGCAGATCGGCACACGCTACCTGATGCTGGCGTTGCGGACCTTCATCGATCCGAACGACCCGGAAGATCTGAAGAAGGCGCACGCCTTACAAGACGCCGTCAAACTCGACCAGCAGAGTTCGGGTACTTTTACAGTACCCAATTGGGATCCAGTTAGTCATAAAAAGGTACGTGATGCTTTGTTGATTTTGGCTTCGACCCTTCCGGATTCGGATCGCGGTTTCGGTACTAAAGTGCAGGTCGATCCGGTGCGGCGCTTGATCCTAAGTGCGTCGGCCTGGGGCGGAAATCCCGACAGTGAAGCGAAATACCTCAACGTCACGCCGAGCAAAAACGACGGCAAAGCGGTCTGCAAGCTTACTGTTCCTCGCGACGTCCCAGTCGACGCCTTTTGGTCTATTACCGTTTACGATGCCGAAGGCAGATTTCAGAAGAACAAGTACGACTCGTACTCGCTGAACAACCTAACGGCCAAGAAAAGCGCCGACGGATCGGTCGCTGTTCAGTTCGGCGGCTGCGACGGCAAGATTCCAAATTGCCTGCCGACTGTGCCG
>QHMQ01000194.1:0-5257 GCA_003217835.1 Verrucomicrobiota bacterium | reverse complement strand
ACGCGGAACCGCAATGATATATTTTCCCAGATGAAGTAGCTCAGAAAGGAAGCACAAAGGAGCAATGATACTGCCGCCTGATGTCGAGTTTCACGAAGACATTCGTCTGCTCGTCTATAGGCCGCGCGGTTTGGTGAACAAGGCGGCTGTTAACAGAATCATAACTGTCATCGGAGAACTGGAGACCATCTTGAAGGAGCCTTTCAATCGATTCTCCGACACGGTGGCAGCCGATGCAGTTGATCTCAACTTCGAATACATCATTCGCGTTTCTCTCTATCGGCGCCGCTTCTACGGCAATCGCCCGCCGATAAAATCAGCCATTCTCGCTACGGATTCTACAATGATTCATTACGGCCGGTTGCATGCTTTACTGACGCAAGGTTCTCCGATCAAAGTTCGCGTATTCCAAGAGCGCGAGGAAGCCGCGCAATGGCTCGGCGCGCCGATCGAACGCCTGACCGCGGAAGCCACCGGTTCGGGAACCATCCTGAGTAGGTCAATTCAAAAAAGGAAAGGAACGTCGAGACAGTGAAGTCAACTAGCTAAGTCTACCGAAAATACAAAGGATAACGCAATACATGCAGTAGAAACTAATAAGATGAACACGAGAATCACGGTTAATTTAGTGGGACTGACAGTCCTGGCTTTCTCTGTCACGCGTGCCTTTGCTGTGGAAGGAGGCCTGGGCCGGCCTATTTCCGGGATGTCGATCGCGCCGTTTGCTGGCGTGGTTCCGCCCGAGCCGGGCCTCGCGGTGTTGACAGGCGACACCTATTATGAGGGCTCCATCGGCGGCGGTCGAACCGTGCCAATCGCGGGTCTTCTCGTGGCGAACGTCGATATGAAGGCGTCATTTACTCCAATTACGTTGCTCTACATCTGGAACACGCCGACCAAGGAATGGAACTTCGCTTCGGTGGTTAGCTTCCCGCTAGCCTGGCTTCAGGTTAAGGCCGACGTTTCCCTTGGCCTGTTGTCGTTGCGAAAAACCGATAGCATCTTCGGACTGTTCGATCTGGCTTTTACTCCGATCGTAGCAAGCCATCACTTCAGTCAGACTGATCATCTGGCCTTCGATTTCACGTTTTGGGCACCGACCGGATCATACCAAAAGGGCAAACTGGTCAACCTGAGCCAGAACACCTGGACGTTCATTCCCGGCGTGGCCTACACAAAGATTCTTCCGGAGGCGAACATTGAATTGACCGGCATCTGGGACATGGAATTCGACACGGAGGATCGCGCAACGCATTATCAGAACGGCATCCTGTCCGACCTGGAGGTGCTGGCCATCAAGCGCTTCAAAAACGGCCTGGGCATCGGCTTTGTTGAGAGTTGGATTCAGCAGGTCAACGACGACGAAGGCGCACCGCCCGCGCTCAACGGCTTTAGCGGACGCGCTTTCGGCATTGGCCCGATCGTTACCTACTCCACCAAGTTGGGCAAGAGCCACCTCGATTTTAGCGCGCGCTGGATCCACGACTTCGATGTCGCCAAGCGCGTCGCGGGTGACGGGTTCAACTTCACCGTAAGTCTGAAATTCTGAAGAAATTAAACAGGAGGTAAACAGAGAGAAACGGAGGAAGAGATGAAGAACGCCCCTGTTTTCCTGTTTTGTCCGTCGTCTCCTGTTAAGCAGCAGGATGTTACTAGCCCGAGCCAACTGAGAAATACATGAAGATCAGATTCTATTTCTTTGTTTGCTTCGTTTGCTTCTGTTAAATCAAATTTAACTTATGAACAAATACATAGCGGAATTCATCGGAACCTTTTTCCTCGTCCTGACAATTGGTTGCACCGGAATTGGCGCAGGCGCGGGTGTGATCGCGCCGCTCGCGATCGGGGCGGCGCTCATGGTGATGGTCTTCGCCGGAGGCCACATCTCGGGCGCGCATTACAACCCGGCGGTAACGCTTGGCGTTTTGATCCGAGGCCGGCTGAATGTAGTTGACGTGTTGCCTTACATGGTGGCGCAACTCGCGGCGGCAGCGACCGCAGCGGTAACAGTAAAGTTTCTCCGCGCCGGGATCGACGTAACCCCGATTGCGCCAAAGATCGTTCCAGCTCTGCTCGCGGAGTTTTTGTTCACGTTTGCGCTCGTCTATGTGGTGCTCAACGCCGCCACTGCCGAAGGGACGTCGGGAAATTCATTCTACGGCCTGGCGATTGGGATGACGGTAATGACTGGCGCGTTCGCTGTCGGCGACATTTCCGGCGGCGCTTTTAATCCTGCGGTCGCTCTAGGCATCTGCCTGCTCGGCATTTCCAGTTGGGGAAACATATGGATTTATCTGGTGGCCAATTTCGGCGCGGCCGTAGTCGCTGCCCTTGTCTTCAACCTGATCAATCCGCCGACGCAAACGACCCCGATCGCAACGGACGAACCGCCTTACGAAACGCCGCAGTAATGGCGACACGGTCTTCGTCAGAATTCGGATTCGCATCCCGCACCCGGTATTGAACCCGTATTGGACTAAGGTCCAATATACACGCTCAGTCGGTTCAGTTTATTTTTTTCGCCAGCGTTGTGTTATCCGAACATTTCGTTGATCCGGATTCGCAAGCCGGTCACTTAGCGGCGTGATGGCCGTCTTGTGCATTGCGCTGCTCTCACCCGGCGTTTCCGTGGTGTTGGCACAGGAGGCACAGCAGCAGAATGCAGCGCCCGCGGAAGAGGCTCCGAAGATTCCGAACGCTCAGTTGGATTCTCTGGTTGCACCGATCGCGAGCGCTTCAATCCCGATAAGACCTGGCATCTTGTTAACGATTAGTCGCAAAACATAAGGATTGGGAGGTCAAGCCTGATAGTCTTGATCGACGAGCTCGAGCGCTTCTCATATGACTGACCAACCTGCTGCATCGCGCGACTCCACAGCTCGCTCTAACCGTGGTTAGACAAGATGCAGCGGCCCCAAACATCAAATTCGTGAACGAAAGTGGCCCCGGTGTCATCTGAGCAAGACCACCAAAATAATGTAGGAAGTCCAGCTACAACGCTGGAGGCTCTCAGTCGCACGTTCCTCGATTCGGCGCTCGATTGCATCATCACGATGGACACGACTGGGCGAGTGCGGGAATTCAACCCGGCGGCCGAGCGTGTATTCGGATTTACGCGTGATGAGGTTGTTGGGAAAGAGCTGGCCGATCTGATTATTCCCCCGAGACTTCGCGAGAGACATCGACAAGGCTTGGCTCACTATTTGAAAACTGGCGAAGGCCCGTTGCTCGGAAGGCTGATCGAAATCGCGGCCCTGCGCCGGGATGGTACCGAGATTCTGGTGGCGCTTGCCATCAGCGCAACCGAGATCGATGGGTCGCCAGTTTTTACTGCGTATTTGCGCGACATCACGGAGCAAAAACGCGTCGAAGACGCTAACCGCCGCCTCGCTGCGATCATTGAGTCCTCCGGTGACGCGATCATAAGCATAGATCTCGATGAGAGGATCACCAGTTGGAACAAAGAAGCGGAACGGCTCTTTGGCTACAGCGCTGGTGAAATTTTCGGCAAACCCATCGCCGTTCTGGTCCCGCCGGATCGCCACAACCAAGAGCTGGAAATTATGGAACGGCTTCGCCGGGGCGAGCGCATCGTTCGTTACGAAACGGCACACCGCCGAAAGGACGGGACGTCGCTCGACATTTCGCTCGCAGTTTCGCCAATCAAAGATGAGAACGGGCACGTTATCGGTGCGTCAAAAATTGCGCGTGATATTACGGAGCGCGTTCGAACCGATCGCAGACGCAGCACTCAGTACGTTGTGAGCAACCTCCTCGCGGGCTCCTGGACGCTGGCCGAAGTGGCCACACAAATTCTGGAAGCAATCGCCTCGAGTGGAGACTGGGCCTTTGCCGCAATCTGGATTTACGACGGAGCAGCCGGCGGATTGCGGTGTCAATACGTGTGGCATGAGCCGTCGGAGCGAGTGAAGAAATTCGCCGATTTGTCGTTCCTAATTACGCTTCCGGAAGGCCAAGGCTTGCCCGGGCGTGTGTGGACTTCAAAAAAACCGACCTGGGTCTACGACGTTACGCGCGATTCAAATTTTCCCCGAGCTCCCTATGCGGCAGAGGCGGGTCTGCGCGGTGGATTTGCCTTTCCCTTCTTCTCCCGCGGCGAGATCAACAGTATGATGGAGCTGTTCAGCCACAACGTTGTCGAGCCCGATGAAGATTTCCTCCAGATGGTTGAAGCGTTCGGCAGTCAGATCGGGCTTTTCATCGAGCGAGGCAAAATCGAGCTGGAGTTGCAACACGAAAAGGAAAACGTGGGGGCGGCAAACGCGGTAAGAGATCGATTCCTTGGGATGTTAAGGCATGAATTGTGCGCGCCGCTCAACCCTGTCCTGATCTGGGCCGGCAAAACTGTGGAACAACCCGACCTCAGGCCAGAGGTGCAGCAAGGACTGAGAATGGTCCGCGGTAATGTCGAACTCGAGATCCGTCTGATCGAGGACATGCTCGATCTAACCCGTATCGCACGCGGAAAAATAAAGTTGCAATTGCGCAGGGCCGACGCGCATGAGCTCCTGCAATCTACAATGGAGATCGTACGCAGCGACATTGAAGATCGACATCTCAAGCTCTCGGTTGCCTTGGGGGCGTCTCATTACGAGCTGGTTGCCGATGCGCCGCGCTTGGAGCAGGTTTTTTGGAACGTCTTTCGCAACGCTTGCAAATTCACTCCGGAAAAAGGCGCGGTTTCTGTACGGTCGTACAATCCTAACGCGACAACAATCACCATCGAGATCAGCGATAATGGCATCGGCATCGAACCACAATTTATCGGAAGAGTCTTTGTTGCCTTCGAAAAGGCCGATTCGCGAAGCGAAGGGTTGGGGCTCGGTCTCGCGATCAGCAAAGCCATCGTCGAAATGCACGCCGGAACTATCCGCGTACGCAGCGAGGGACGAGGGAAAGGCGCAACCTTCGTGATCGAGTTGCCTGTACGCGGATCAAGCCGATAAACTCGAAGATCTGCCGGCCCAGCGACATCGAGGAAGTGGAGTAAAGATGCAACCCAACTCGACGGGAGGGACCCAGGGAACAGAGAAATTTCTCTCTTTTTCTTGCTTCCGGTTCAATCACAATCAATCAGTCAAAACAAACATGAATAAATCATGAAACAAAAAGGAAAGCCGAACCTGAAACACAAATTACCAATTAAAGGCTTGTCACTGCTGGTCGCGGCGGTGGCGCTCACGGGCGCGGTCGGACAACAGAGTAGATTACTTGGTGCAACTGATTCCAGTGGCCT